>JANLTA010000530.1:0-9810 GCA_031362705.1 Gemmataceae bacterium
GGTTCGCCTTCACGAATTTCGCCGATGATCCAACTATCGACTCCGTCGTCGGCGAGTTGTTTCTGAATCGACTCGGCGAAGAATGGGCTGACCACAAGCGTGAAGCCGATGCCGCGGTTAAACACGCGGTCCATCTCATCGTTCTGAATGTTGCCGAGCCTTTGTAACCATGTGAATACCGGTGGCTCGGGCCAGGAGCCACGCTTGAGAAACGCCCGCCGGTTTTCGTGCAAGATGCGCGGCAAGTTATCCACCAGGCCGCCGCCGGTGATGTGCGCGAGACCAGCAACCACGCCACGCTTCACTGGGTAATGTTGCAACACATTAAGAATCGGCCGCACGTATATTTTCGTTGGCGTCAGCAGTTCCTCACCGACGGTACGCTTTAACTCGGGAACGAAGTCATTGATCTTTAAGTCTGCGACATCGAACACTACCTTTCGCACGAGGCTGTAGCCATTTGAATGGACGCCGCTGGAAGCGAGGCCAATAATCTTGTCGCCGATCTCGATCTTCCTGCCATCGATAATGTGATCGGCTTCGACGACGCCGACGCAAAAGCCGGCCAGGTCGTAATCGCCGGGCTGATACACATCGGGCAATATGGCCGTCTCGCCGCCGACGAGAGAGCATTCGGCTTGCATGCAGCCATCACTGATGCCCTGCACGATTGCCTTGGTCAGTTCCGGATCATCCTTCGGCATGGCGACATAGTCGAGAAACAGCAGCGGTTCGCCGCCGGTGCATAGAGCATCGTTGACGCACATGGCCACGAGATCGATGCCGACCGTATCGTGTTTGTTCGCCAGACTGGCGATCTTGAGTTTGGTCCCGACGCCATCGGTGCAAGATACCAGCACCGGCCGGCGATAGTTCTTGGCGAACAACTTGCTGTTGAAATCGAGGCTGAACAGGCTGGCGAAGCCTCCGAAGCCATCAAGTACCCGCGGCGTGTGTGTGCGCCGCAATAAAGGTGGCAGCGCGGCAATGGTCCGCTCATACACTTCCAGGTCCAGCCCCGCATCGCGGTAGCTCACCGATTGGCGTTCTTCAGACATGAAGAAAAGTTACGAAAATTGACAGCAAACTACACCCAGAAAACACCACGTCACTTTTGGGCCGCGAGTAGCGTATCCACGTCGTCGGGATGAATGTTGAAGTACCGGGTCAAGCCGCTGAAGAAGAGCAGCAGTTGGCCCGCACCCTGTTCGGCCAATTGAGGGGCGGCCGACCCCAGCGTCTTGGCAATCATCGCGGTCGCCCTGCTTTCCGTCTGCAAATAAATGTCTGTGGAATGGGCGATGACGACCAGGCCATCGCGGCGAATGGTTTTTGGGCTATGTAAGACCACGACCGCGTGGATCGGAATGGTCGGCAGGAGCGGCCCTAGCTTGGTGTGTCCCTCGGCCAACCACACACGCATCGTGTCCGACTTGGCGACCGTACGCCAACTGACTTCCGTCCCTGAATTGTCGGACCAACCGAAGACGCCCTGGCCACGGTCCGTAATCTCGGCGCAGGGAACACCAAGCCGCCGCCATGCCAACGACGCGCGATCCGGATGTTCCAATAACCACGGGTAAAGTCCCTGCTCGAACTCTTCGGGCACCGCACGGGCCAACACTGTCGGCTTCTTGATAATGGCCGCGACTTTGCCGCGATGTTCAGCGTTAATAGCATCCATCGGCACGACCAACATCGGCCGGGCGGAAGGCTGCGACGAACCGACTAGTTTCAGATCGCGGGACTGCGCGCAGACGTTTCCCGCCACGACAATTACTACGAGAACGAGTTGATTCGGCGAAATCCGCATGATTTCCTCGCGCAGCCTAGGCCGCTTCTCCGGCTTATCATCGTTCTCCAGTCCCCGCCGACGTGAGCAATTATCCCATTTGACTTGGCAGGCCCAACTTGAACTTCTCGCGATCCAGGGTTTTGACTCAAGTATGGACGCTACCCCACTTGACTCAACGACTTACGACGAATACCATTCACTAGGTTGCAAATCCAACCGGGGCGGAACATCATTATCCGCCGTTCCGATGATCACGTCGTGCCACCGGCGCGACTATTCATATGGGGCACTCCGTAGAAGGCCCTGAATTTCCAACTCGAGCTAATAGGAGGCCCGACCCCGGGTAGCTGCCGCCATGTTGGTTTTGTCACGCAAAAAAAGTGAATGTATCGTTATCGACGATAAGATTACAATCACGGTCGTCGAGATTCGCGGCGATAAAGTTCGCCTCGGCATCGAAGCGCCGATGGATGTTCCCGTTCATCGTGAAGAAGTATTCGAAGCGATTCGCGGCCGGCTTGTGCCGAATCTTGACGATCCTAAAGCCACGTAGTTGATCACAAACGATGTCCAATCAGCAAACCGTCGCAATCATCGGCGCGAGTGCCGACCGAAGCAAGTTTGGCAATAAGTGCGTGCGGGCATTTGTCCGCGCCGGCTGGCAGGTCTTTCCGGTGCATCCCACGGCCACTGAGGTTGAAGGCTTGCCGGTGTATCGATCGCTCGCGGAAGTGCCGCCGGTTCATCTCGACCGCGTCAGTGTTTATCTACCCCCGGCGGTGATGATGAACGTGTTGGATGAAATAGTCACGCGACCGATTGGCGAACTGTGGCTCAATCCCGGTGCGGATGCGCCGCAAGTGGCAGCCAAGGCTCGTCAACTGGGTTTCAATGTGATTTGTGCTTGCAGCATCGTCGCCATTGGCGCTTCGCCGCATGAATTTGACTGACAGTTATTCGCCGGTCGCTTCAGCTTCCAAGCCATATTTCTTGATCTTGGCGTTCAGCGTCTCCCGGCCAATGCCCAACAGTTGCGCCGCTTTGCTCTTAATGCCTTCCGCCTTCTTCATCGCCCGTTGCACCGCCCGGGCTTCGAGTTTATCGAGTTCCAGCAATTCGTCGGTGTCGTTATCGATTGCCACGTCCAGGCGAATGTCGTGAACATCCAATAGTTCCGACCTAGCCATGACGGCCGCACTTTCGAGGACCGTCCGCAGTTGGCGAACGTTGCCCGGCCACGGATACCCTTGCAGACGTTGGAGCGCCGCCGGCGTGATGCGGTAGTGCCGCCGATGCTCGGCACTGATCTTATCGAGAAAATACTGAACCAGGTACGGAATATCGTCCACGTGTTCGCGAAGGGCCGGCACGTCAATTGTCACCACTTTGAGCCGGAAGTACAAGTCTTCGCGGAAGCGCCCGGACTTGATATCGACTTCGAGATCACGATTGGTCGCGGCGACAATTCGGACGTTGACACGGATATCTTCGTTGCCGCCGATTTGACGAAAGGCCCGGCCATCCAGCACGCGCAGAAGTTTGGACTGGCAGTCCAGCGACAGCTCGGCCACTTCGTCAAGAAAAATGGTGCCCTCATCCGCTTGCAGAAAGACGCCCGGATGATCGCGGTCCGCGCCGCTGAAAGCGCCTTTGCGGTAGCCAAACAACTCAGCCTCCATCAGGTTGGCCGGGATGGTGGCGCAGTTGACGATAACCAACGGCCCCGTCGAACGGTCGCTGCGGCTGTGCATGGCGACGGCGACCAGTTCCTTGCCGGACCCGGACTCGCCGCGGACCAACACCGTCGCCGCCCGTGGTGCCACACGACCAATGACATCGCGCAAGCTACGCATGATCGCGCTGTCGCCGACCATGTCCTCGGTGGCGTCGGCGTGACCGCGCAGGCGTAGGTTTTCCGCCCGCAGCGTTGTTTGCGTGCGCACCATATGCAGGGCGTTGGCCAGGTACAGCGTCAATACTTCGCAAAAGCGCATATCGCGCTCGGCGAAAAACGCATCTCCACGATACAAATGCAACGTGCCCATCACGCGGCCATTGGCCGCCTTCACCGGCAAGCAAATGGCGTCGGAATAGTTGGCGATGCTTTCCGGCGTGCGCGTTTCCAGAACATCGTGGCACATCCACACGGCCTTGTTGTCGCGATGCACGCGCTTGATGAGTTGTTTGGAAAGCTGGCCATCAACGGTCATGGATTCGGGCATGACCATTTTAGTGATGGGATCGTTCGGATCAGCGCTTAGAAAGCCGACAAGGCTGGCACTGGTTTGATGCAGCACGACCTCCAGCGCCTGATGCAATAACTTGTGCGCATCATTTTCCCGCACCGCCGCTGTCATGAAATTGCATAGCACGGTCAGATCGTCGTGATGCAAACGGGTCGAGGGTGGCTCGTCGGGCACCGGCGGTTCGGATCGTTTGGTCACCGGTCCGGAACCATTCTGGTCCAGCGTCAGGAAGCGCATCCGTGTGTCGCCGACGCGGACTTCATCGCCGTTGCGCAGCGGCGCTTCCTGATCGACGCGGACGCCGTTGAGCTTGGTGCCGTTCAGACCATAGTCGCGGACCAGCCAATGGCCAGAATCATATTGCACGCGGGCATGTAGCCGCGACGCGTGTTCATCGCGCAAGACCACCGTGTTTTCGCGGCTGCGGCCAATGGTGGCGGAAGCCTCCACTGACAACTCGACCGTGACAGTCTTGTTGTCGAAATCCTGATAAGTCAGACGGGCACGCATTCGAGGTACTCCGCGAAGGCTGCGTCGCTCATGTCGGCATCGGTTCGCGCCGTTGTTCCTTCCCAAGGTATTAAAGGCAAGTAACACGCTAAAGCGTATAGTCCGAAAGGGCCAATTTCGAGATTGAGAAACGTCCCTACG
Organism: Gemmataceae bacterium; assembly: GCA_031362705.1. Classification (GTDB taxonomy): domain Bacteria; phylum Planctomycetota; class Planctomycetia; order Gemmatales; family Gemmataceae; genus JAIBBI01. The sequence continues at coordinate 4,693 of JANLTA010000530.1, forward strand.
TGAAACCCAGCTCCGATTACCAGTGCCCAAAAGCGGGCAGGCTTGATTAGAACCATAATTGGAAACAGCAGTTCCCATGCCAAAACGAAGTATGACAGCCCGGCTGTGAACCAAAGCGGCAAGTCACAGGGCGGCGACCAGCGGCACCAGCCCGGCGTGTGCAAGACGTAGTGCATCACCGCGCCATCGCGCCAATGCAGGCCGGACGCGACCTTGTACACGCCGTTAAAAAAGTACATGACAATGAGTTGCAGGAATATGAGCCGAAGCGCCCACGGGTAAATCGACGCTCTGGTTCCGCGTGGCAATTCCGCTGGCTTCATCACCGACCAGGCCGCGCCGCACGGGGTCAACATCAGAAAGAAGAGCAAGTGCTGTCGGATGAGATCGCCCGAGTTGTGCAAGTAAGCGTTGGTGTTGTAGACGGATACCGCCAAGGCCCAAGCAATTACAGCGGCAATGCGCGGAATAAATCCGATGGTTAGCGCGAAGGCCGCACTGGCCCACGCCACACACGTAACATCCGGCGTGAAAACGTCCGGGAACCAATGTAGCAGTGACCAAGCCCAATGCGGCGTAGAAAAGCGTTCGACGAAGACGTTTGGCTCCGCAAGACTTCCCGGGCCAAAAAAGTCATAACGAAATGGGTAGTATGTGAGCAACACATCGAACAGAAGCAACAGGCCGGTACCAATGCGTAGCGCCGCCAGGCGCTCAGCCGGCACTGGTGCCGTCAACCAGCGCCAGTTATTGAGACAACCGGGTATCATCGGACGGACGCCGATAGTCATGCGGTCGCTCATAATGGCCCACTGATTTTCAGTCGTACGAATTTCTCGCCCACCGGATCCCATGCTTCCAGTGGTACTTCATCCGCAGGGATTGTCCGCGCGGGCCACCAGCGTGCGTGGGGTATCTCCATTGGTGCGGGCCGATCGCGATAAGACTCCCCGGGCCGGGGATCGGGCAGAACCCGCGCGATCAACGTGACGTGTTCGGGTGGAGACACATCTGGATTCGCCCGCAGGTAACGATCCGTTTTCCAACGAAGATAGGCCGAAGTGGATCGCCGCAAGGATCGCACGGCATCAAACGAAGCCTGGCGAAATGCTGCCGCATCCGGCATCATGTTGCGCGTGATCGCGGCATGTAACAACACCATGCGATTGTCGTAGCACCACATCCGGCAACACGGTTCCGGCCAATAGAAATAGTGCGTCGGGTCGTCCGGCTCGAAGTGGCAGCTCAGTCGAATTGTGGCGCGATGATCACCCGCTGGCCATTGGAGTTCGACGATTGGGAAAGAAGCGCGGTCGCCAAAGGTGACGAAGAGCGCCCAGCCTTGGCGCTGCCCGCTCAACTCGGCCCAACGTGAGCATGTCCAGGCAGTCGCATCGTAAATCGACTGAATCGGCTCGCGACATTGCGATGGTTCAGTCACTCGCGTTTGTAGGTCGCCATCCAACTCGCCATGATGCGGTGGTAGCCGCACCGGGATCATTGTGATGTAGCTGCCGAGGGGAATCACCAGGAACTGAAAGACGACAAACAGGCCGAGCAACCGCCCGCTCAATGTATTCGGGCGTTCACTATAGGTCGCGTCGAAACCTCTGGAATCGTTCATGGCTGTGCCGGGTAACGGGTGCCGCAACTGCCTGCCAGCGCAAACTTAGCTCGAAATCAGTTGGAGTGTCGGCTTTTCCGACAGTCGTGTGAATTCACCATGAATTAGTGGCCAATCGCCACCCGCGCCGACCGATAAATGGTCGAAGCGGGTTCGCCTTGCCCGGAATCCGTGATCGTGGCATGATCGCGCGGCCGGACGGCGTGCGCGCCGACGCAGGGGGTTGGCATGAAGCCGTGGCAGAATTGGGCGTTGGGCGTGGGAGTGATGCTCGGCATCTTTGTGCCGCCGATCATTCACTATCGGAGCACGTACAGCCACCAGAAGCGGCTTCGTGAAGTCGTCGCCGGCAAGTTCTATCGCGCGGGCCAACTCACGGCCGAGGGCATGACCGACGCGGTGCAACGACTCGGCATCCGCACTGTCATCAATGTGCAGGATGAGTATCCCGACCCATCAATGGATCAGACATTCTGGAATCGCGCGCAGGTCTCGGAAAAGACGCTGTGTGAACAACTGGGCGTGCGCTACATATGGCTCGAGCCCACGACTCGTAGCGACCGCAACAGCGATTTGCCACCCGAATCGGTGGATCAGTTTCTCAAAGTCATGGACGATCCCAGCATCTATCCGGTGCTTTTGCATTGTCGTGCCGGGCTGCATCGAACGGGTGTATTGTCGGCCGTCTATCGAATTGAATACCAAGGTTGGAGCCACGCGGCGGCCTGTGCAGAGCTTAAGGGCCACGGCTTCGAAGTGTTGCCGTGGAAGAATACCTGCACCAGTGCCAACGATTACGTCAGACAGTTTGTGTTGAATTTCCGGCCACGCCGGGCTGCCAACCACGTCGTGGCGGAGTGACGGATGCGGATTCTCGACCGCTTGTTGCTCTGGTCGTTTCTCAAGGCCTACGCCATCTGTCTGGTTAGCCTGTTGAGCCTTTACGTCGTCATCGATCTGTTCACGAATTTGGAAGACTTCGCGCAACACGTCAGCGGCACCGCGCCGGTGTTGCGTAATATCTGCCGGTACTACGGCTACAAGATCGTGCAGATCTTTGATCGTCTATGCGAGGCCATCGTGCTGCTGGCGTCCGCATTCACGGTTGCGTGGGTGCAGCGCAATAACGAACTGCTGCCATTACTCTCAGCGGGCGTGCCGACGCGACGAGTCATTCGCCCCGTGTTGATGGGTGCGGGCTTGCTCATACTGCTGGGTATCGCCAATCAAGAACTGTTGATCCCTCGAATTGCTGACGTGCTGCTGGCCGATCGCGACGATCCGCTGGGTGAGAAGTCGTTGGTGGTGGCCGGCGCTTATGACTCTAACGGCATCCACATCGAAGGAGCCGAGGCCAAACGCAATGGCCTGATCGTCCGGCCCTTCTACGTCACCGTGCCCGAAACGATTGCCGATGGTTTGCTCCACCTCACCGCCAAAGAAGGTCGCTACATCGTCGCGGATCCGACCAACCCGCAAAGCGGTGGCTGGCTGATGACCGGCGTGCAACCATCGGTGCTGGATAAAACCGTCCCGGCATTGGAACAACTCGATCCCGGCCAGTTCTTTTTGCGTACTACCGACGTGGACTTTGACGTGCTGACACGCAACCGTCAATGGTTCATGTTCGCCGGCACGGCTCGCCTGCGAGAACTGCTCACCCGGCCCGACGCTCGACGACTTGCCGCCATTGCCGTGCAATTCCACATGCGATTGACACGGCCCATTCTGGGTCTGCTATTGGTCGTGCTTGGTCTCTCGGTGATTCTCCGCGATCAGAACCGCAACATCTACATTGGCACGGGACTATGCCTGGCCAACTGCGCCCTGTTCTTCGCCGCTATCTTCGCCTGTAAACACCTTGGCGATAACGAGTACCTGTCACCCGCGCTGGCGGCCTGGCTCCCGGTGCTGGCTTTTGGGCCGATCACGCTGACCTCGTTTGATGCTGTACATACCTAAGCAGCAGTGGGCGATTTGTTATAATGTCGTTGCCAGAGGTCGCAATGCCGGCGTTATCGGATGAAGCCGTGGTTGTTCGTGGCGGCGAGAACCTCCCCGCGAGTTTCATTCGAGGCAGCGGAACTTTACTTGACTCCAATGGTCTTCTGTCGGGCGTTTCAGTAAACGCCGGTGACGGACTGTCCATTCTCGATCTGACACAGGCGAATTCCCGCAAAGGGTATCCTGGTATACTCAATGGAAGAGTGGGCGTCACGACTGCCGGCGCGGTTCGAGCATTGGGAGGAACAGTGGAGCCTACACCGACAAGAAATAATCCTTGTCACGCCGCGCTTGGCGGTTTGACACCAGAGCAAGCCAGCGCTTTGTTTACGCCGACAATTGCGAATCCGAATCGGAATAGGAGCGGCTCATGACCCATCCACTTGTATACGCGGACTTCAACAATCTTGACGATGGCAATCGATTGCGACTGACATCCAATGGCACGCGATTGGACCTGGCTCAACTCGGTATCGAACTGCAGTCGGGCATGGTGTTCACTTTCTATATGGACGACGCCGACGACCAGGGTGGCAGCGATAACATCCTTGTGGACGGGACAGTCGACTACGATTCGGCAAACGGCTGTTGGGTGGCACAAGTGGATTGGTCGAAGGTTCGACATGTATCGGATGAGAATAAGGTTCACGCTAACGGCACACTGGGTCAGTCGCTGGCATCAAGAAAGTCCGATTCGTTCGTATAGCTCACGTTCCTGACAATTGCCTTCAGTGACGTTTGTCGCTGCGCGATTCTTGTCAGCTTCACATCGATTGCCGATACTGAGTGGCATCCAACTGTTTGTCACCGCGGATGGAATGTCAATATGTTTACACTATGTTGCGCCATATTTCTCGCCGGCGCGAATAGCGACGGCGTCCTTCCCACGGACGCAACTGGCCGGCCGCTCAATCTCGATTTTGAATCTGGCGATCTGCGCGATTGGGTGGTTGGTGGCGAGGCGTTCAAGAATCAACCCATTGACGGTGACACGGTGGCCAAGCGTCGCCCGGATATGAAGAGCCGGCATCAGGGCCGATATTGGATCGGCGGGTGGGAGCGGTTTGGCGATCCCCCGGTGGGCACGCTGACCTCCGTGCCGTTCAAAGTCACGCATCCATATGCATCGTTTCTCGTTGGTGGCGGCCCACATGCGACCACACGTGTCGAAATCGCGGCCAAGGAGAACAACTGGGTTCTTCACAAGTTCAGCGGCCTCGGCGAAGAAGACTTGCGGCGTGTGGTCGTTGACCTGCGGCCACAGATGGGCAAGGAAATCTACATTCGCCTCGTCGATCAGCACACGGCTCATTGGGGCCATATCAACTTCGACGACTTTCGCTTTCACAAGGAAAAACCGGAGGTGCCGGCACGACCTGAACCTCGCGAACAGCCGGATGATGTGATTCCGCACGCCGGGTTGCCGCCGGAGCAGGCGGCCAGCGTGATGACCGTGCCCGAGGGCTTCACGGTCAAACTGTTTGCCGGCG
>JANLTA010000698.1:0-2147 GCA_031362705.1 Gemmataceae bacterium
TTTGGCCAACGCGTCATAGGCACGCGGGTCTTTTGTTTGGCCGAGTCCGACCGCAGCGTATTCGGGTTTATGTTGAACGGGAACTGTCTTCTGCCGCGCGGTTGACTCTTGAATCTGACATGAACGAACGACTCTCCCACGCGATAGGTTGAAATGCCGGATGGGGACCAACGGCGCCCGTTTGCGATGCGCGTGATCACGTTCGCCTTGATCTCCTCATTCATGATTTCTTCCGGCTCTCTTGGCGCTCCCGCTCCTCTGTTAGTTTTAGGAGCGTCATTTCACCCTTCCGCTTCCCAGTCAGTTCAGCATAGATCAATCTCTTGCCAACAATCTGAGAAGCCATCTATATAGATGGGCAAAACCTCGCTTCGGGTAGGGTTCAAGGTTTCGGACCGCTTACTACCGTGCGCGGTTCTGATATGAAACGACCTGTCAATAGCGTTCTCTAAACTTGTCTGTTTTGTTTTCGAGCGGGATGGGCAGAAGACAGCGGAGGCAGAGGCGACGTTGGATCAGACTGATATGCGCGGGTTGGATACCGCAGGGTCATGAATCGTCGGGAGCTAGCTCGGACTGAGAGGGCGGGTTGGGCCGTGGGGCTTACCGCACAGAACCGGCGAGGGTTCTCCTTTCGTTTTGCCAAGGGCTGTCTTCTGTCCATCGGGCTCGGAAGCATAGGGGATTTAAGCGGCGGGGTGGGCCGCGTGTTGCAGTTCAATGTGGGTGGCGATGGCCCACAGGAAGCCGAGCAATTCTCTAGCGATGGCGGTGACGGTTTGCGGTGTATTTTTGCCGCGTTGAATCAGGTGTTGGTAACGCTTATGGAGCCGGTGTTGCGCTTTCCAGCCGATTTCGATGAGCGCCGGCGCCAGGCGCTGTTGCCGTTTGGACAAGCAGGGGCCGGTGCGCGGGCGATGCCGATAGCTCCAACTGGATTCAATCAGCACACGCCGCACATGGGCGTTGCCGGTTTTGGTAATGCCGCCTTTGCGGATCTTGCCGCCGCTGGAATGTTCGCTCGGCACAAGGCCGCAGTAGGCCATCAACTGCCGTGGCGTGTCGAAGCGGCTCAACTGGCCTAGTTCAACCACCACCGTTGCCGCCGTCATTTTGGCCACGCCGCGCAAGGCTTGTAAGCCGGCGATGACTTCACGGATTTCCGGGGACGCGGCGGCGACGCCCTCATCGATCTTTTGTTCCAGCCGTTGGATGCGATGGTTTACATGATCGATTTCGGCGAGATGATCTTCGAATGTTGCCGTCAATCCAAATCTTTCCAAGCGCAGTGACTTGATCCAGGCCATGTATTTCTGCGTCCAGCGCGTCATCTTCTCTGGCTTGGTGCATTCATGCCGCAATAGAAATTTGCCAAACCGTTGCCGGGCACGATGCCGATCCTGGATCGCCGCTTCGCGTTGTCGAACCAGATCCCGCAACGCTTCGTGTTCTTCATCGGGCACCCACACCGCTGTCAAATCGCCGCTCCGATAGCACCGCGCCAACTTCGCCGCATCCCGCCGATCCGTCTTGACGCGGTCGCCAGGCTTGTTCGGTATCAACGTCGGCGCGATCACTTCGCAAGCAATTCCCAGCCGGATCAACTGCCAGTAGATTCCATAACCGGTCGGCCCCGCCTCGTAACAGGCCCGGATTTGTTCCACCGGCCCCAGCTTGGCCATCATCTTCCGCACCGCTTCCGGCCGGTTGGCGATGATGCCAAGATCCCGCACCTCGCCACTCTCTTCAGCCACCGCCACCGCAATCGTCTCGGCATGGACATCCAGCCCCACAAATCGTAGGCTATTCTTCATAACGGCCAACTCCTTTCCTTTGCGGCTCTGCGCCGCTTCGGTCTTCCTGTCCGTCAGCGTAACCCGCGCTTGTGGTCAGGGGTTGGTCGTTTCATATTGACTGAACGCATTCTAGATTACAGCCAGTTTCGACGTGGAGTTTTCTAAGGGATACTAGGAAGAGGGTCCGGCAATGCGCTGAATCGTTTCAAGCAGGACACGCCGGTCGAGTGGCTTGTGCATGAATTCAGTGAAGCCGTTGCGCTCGGACTGGTTGCGCGTCTCGGGCGAATCGTTGGCCGAAAGGCCGATCACGGGAACCTGCTCCAGGCCAGGTATCAGGCGAAGCTTTTC
>JANLTA010000701.1:0-2596 GCA_031362705.1 Gemmataceae bacterium
CAGACCCGACTCCCGCATCGCCACCGCACGCTCCCGCAACTCCACCGGATACGTCTTCATCGCCAGCCTCCCTGGTTCGGAAGGCTCTGTCATAACCGATTGGCCCCAAAAGCGCCAGAAAGAAAATCAAAATGCTCTAGAATCCAATGGGTTCACTTTCGGCGTTGCGCGCGGTTCGGGTGGAATTGAATTGGTTAGAGTCCATGCGTCCGTCTCGACCCGCACTTCAAATTGCAAGTCGGCCGGCTCTTTACGCGAGCCATATCGGCTTACTGCTCGCATCCGCAATCAGGCCGTTGCAGAATGCGCCGTTTATTTTCCTTCCGGACCCTTTTTGCCCGGCTTGCCTTCGAGCTCCCTTAAGCCGCGGACCCAGATGTTGCGGAATCGCACCGGGTCGCCGTGGTACATCAGTACAATCGGCCCTTTTTCTGAATGCTTGGTGTAGGCCGTTGGACGGTCGTAATTGGTAAAACCAAGAATCTCGGTATGGTTCTGCACGACCACGCCATTGTGCAAAACCATGACATACCCTGGCTTGGTGAGTTTTCCGTCGCTATCAAATCGAGGCGCGGCAAAAATGATGTCGTAACTCTGCCACTGGCCCGGTTTGCGCGAAGCGCTCACCATGGGCGGCCGTTGGTTATATACCGAAGCCGCCTGGCCCTCCGGATATGTCGGGTTGTCGTACGAATCGAGCACTTGAATTTCATAGCGAGCGCCCATCAGTCCGATTCCGTTGTTGCCCCGCCCTTGCCCGGACCCCTTCGCCGGCTTGGGCGACGCAAACTCGACGTGCAGTTGGCAGTCGCCAAACTCTTTCTTCGTCTGCATCGCACTATTCACAGCAAAACCGCCGTCCTCATCGATTTTCAGGTCCTTGACGTCGGTCCATTCGCCAAAGCCTTTGCCATCAAAGAGGACCACCGCGTCCGATGGCGGCTCGCGGTCGGTTTGGCCCGGTGTCACCACGGGCGGTGTTGGCCATTCCACGCCGTTGAGATAGCGCTGAGCCAACGCCGGATAACCAAGCAGGGCCAAACCAACCACGGACAGTACAAACAAGAAACGGCGCAACATGGTGAACTCCGAAAGTGAGCGACAGGCTCCGTTTTCGAAAAAGCCAGCCAGTTGGCAAGCACCGAATGGTAAAGAGCGCGACCACGGGCATGTAATCTTCGGAGTGAGTCGGCCCCCGACGCCGGCGACAGCCGTCCGAATCAGTTCTTATTATCCCGATAGGAGCATCAAAGTGTCGAATTATTCGAGTGGCCACGGAGCGGCACGACCCGCAAGCGAAACCACGATTCTGGCCACGCATCGTGTGGACATTGGCCGACATCGGAGCCGGACTGCATGGACGCGCCCAATGTTGGCGAGGTGCCCGTCAAATACTCCTCGAAATTGAGAAACATGCCCGAAATTGCCCGTTCCAATCAATGCGCTTGTCGATGTGACCGACGCGCGCGGGGCCAGTGGAAACGTACGTCCCTTCACGTTCCTAACGGCGTAATTTCGTCGGAGCTTTTTGAGTCCCCTGTCGCGCGGCTTATGCCCTTTCGGTCCATTTACCTTCAATTGACGGACCGTGTCGGTGCAAAGGTGAAGCGTTCTTGCCGGTGGCGATAATCAAATCGAGCCACCAAACCGTAGCCTAAATTGGATGAAATCGCTCGCCGCGACTGAGCCATCGCCGTCGAAGTCGAAGATGGGGTTGTTTCCGCCCAGTGCCAGGCGGAACTGGATGAAGTCGTTGGCCGCCACCGTTCCGTCGCCGTCAGAATCACCGAAGAGCCGGTGGAAGTTCAGCGCGAAGTTGGCTGCGAGTGGCTGGCTAAAACCGTCGATTACTTGGGCGGCCAAGATGGTCAGGGTGTATTTGCCGTCGGGGAGATTGCCCGTGGCGAGAGTGGCCACGGTGTTGCCGGCTGATTGTGTCACGTTCACCGCGACGGCTCCGCCGGGGCCGAGCAACGTGAAAGCACTGGCGGGCATCGGCGGTAGATTCACCGCCGCTGAGAAGGTAATGGTTAAGTGATTGACGATCGATCGCTGGGCAGCGCCGTCGTTCACTTTGGCGGAGACAACGGTTGGACCTTCGCTCACATCGGTCACGCCGATGGTAAACACCTTCGCGACCTTCAAGCCAAATGCATCAGTGCTGCGCACGCGGATGCTGTATGACGCTTGTGTTTCAAAGTCGAAAGCAAGGGCCGTGCGCAATTCGTTACCCACAATTACGAATGCCGCATTGCCGGAGTCGCCATTGCCGGCCACCAGCGAATAAGAGTGCGCATCGCCCAGATCGACATCGACCGAACTGAACATCCCCACGACGGTGCCAGCCGGTTGGTTCTCGGCTACCGGTTGGCTCCCCAATCCAATATCAGTCGGTGGGGTTGTAAAGCTGGTCTGGGTGAGGCCGATGATTGGCCCGCTCCCTTGATTCGCAACGAAGTCCCACGACGCCGACTGTTTGTTGGTGACTTCCGTGAGGCTGTTGAAAACCAGGGTGAGCGTTTCGCTGGTTAGTTCGCCGGCAATGTTGACAACATCACGAGTCTCAATCATCACCGTTCCCATGGACCACTTGGCT
>JANLTA010000723.1:0-6567 GCA_031362705.1 Gemmataceae bacterium
TTGCCCCGGGTCGCGTTACCTCTTACCTTGCCGCGCTGGCTTTTTCGAAACTTTACCCGCTTGGGCATGAGGGGCATTGGTCACATCCTCTCCGGTCAGGTAGTCGCCGTTGTTCACCCACACTTTGATGCCAATGTTCCCTTGAGCGGTGGATGCCTCGGTGAAGCCGTAATCGACTTTCGCCCGCAGGGTACTCAGAGGGATACTGCCGTCCATGGACAATTCGCACCGGGCCATTTCCGAACCGCCCAGCCGACCCGCGAGCTGAATCTTCACGCCTTTGGCACCGGCTTCCATTGATTGCTCGATGGATCGCTTCAGTGTTTTGCGGAAGCTGGCCCGCTTCTCCAACTGCTCCGCGATGTCCTCCGCGATCAGCTGCGGATCGGTCATCGGGTTGGCGACTTCAAACGTTTTCACCTCGATATGACGGTGAACCAGGGATTCCAAATCCTTGGTCAACTTGTCGATCTCGGTGCCCTTCTTGCCGATAATCACGCCGACCTTTGCCGAGTGAATGTGAACGGTCACCCGTTCACGGGTTCGCTCGATGCGAATTTTTGAGATGCCGGAACGCTTGAACTTCGCCTTGATGTATTTGCGAATCTTCAGGTCTTCCAGCAACAGCTCCGAGAAGTCGGCTTTGTTGGCGTACCAGGTGCTGCCCCAGTCGGTCATGATGCCGACGCGGAAGCCAGTGGGTCGGACTTTCTGTCCCATTACTTCGCACCCTCTTCCCGTCCGTCGTCCACGGCAATTACGATGTGGGCGTACCGCTTTTTGATGGGCGTGGCCATGCCGCGGGCGCGGGGCATGAATCGCTTCATGATCGGTCCACCATCAATCCGCGATTCCACAATCTTCAGATCGTCCACGTTGCGGGCACCTTTGTCTTCGGCATTGCCGACCGCGCTTTTGAGCACCGCTTCGATCAGCCGGGCGCCGCGATTGGGCAGGAACTTCAAGGCTTCCATCGCCTCATCAGCCGTCTTCCAACGGATGAGATCGGCGATCGGCCGAAGCTTTCGGGCCGTCACGTCGGCAAATCGATGTTTGGCGATAAAGCGCATCGCATTCTCCTGGGCGTTACTTGCCGGCCGGGGCAGCGGCTGCCTTGGCCGACTTGCCACCCGAGTGGCCCTTGAATATCCGCGTCGGGGCGAACTCGCCGAGCTTGTGACCCACCATGTCTTCGGTGACAAACACACGCATGTGTTGTTTGCCGTTGTGCACGAGGAACGTATGGCTGACGAACTCCGGGACGATGGTGCAGTCGCGCGACCACGTCTTCACCGGCTCGCGGCGAACGTTCTTTTCGATCTTCGCCAGGAGGCGAAGATCGACGTGCGGGCCTTTTTTCAGCGAACGACTCATGTCGCCGTCCTTTGGTTATGCGTAGTGCGGGCCGGGGCGTTTTCGGCGAACGATCGCCCGGTTCGACGGTTTGCGTTTCTGTCGGGTCTTGCCGCCCTTGGCCAACACACCAGTTGGCGAGCACGGGTGGCGACCACCGGATGTACGGCCTTCGCCACCACCCATTGGGTGACTGACCGGATTCATCGACGTGCCGCGGTTGTGGGGCTTGCGACCCTTCCAGCGGTTGCGGCCCGCCTTGCCCAAGTCAAGATTCATGTGATCGGAATTACCAATCACACCAATCGTGGCCTTGCAATTCACATCGACACGCCGAACTTCGCCGCTCGGCAGGGTGATCTGCGCCCAATGGCCTTCGCGGGCCGACAGCGTGATGTGCGTGCCGGCCGAGCGACCAAGTTGGCCGCCACGACCCGGTTGCATCTCCACGTTGTGTACTTCCATGCCGAGCGGAATCCGGCGGAGCGGCAGGCAATTGCCCACGTTCGGCTCCATCTCGTCGCCGCTTTGCACGGTCATTCCGGCCGTCAATCCATCCGGGGCCAGGATGTACAGCTTCGTTCCGTCTTCGTAACGCACCAGCGCGATGCGTGCCGAACGGTTCGGATCGTACTCAATCGACATGACCTGGGCCGGGCCTGTTTTCTTGCGCTTGAAATCGATCAAGCGGTACATGCGCTTGTGGCCACCGCCACGAAACCGCACGCAAGTTACGCCTTGGACGTTGCGCCCGCCCTTCTTTTTGGCGGGGATGAGCAACGACTTCTCGGGCTTGTTCTCAAGCGGGAACGTACATTCGGCAAAGTCGCTGACCGATCCATGTCGGCGACCCGCTGATGTCGGTCGGTATTGTCGAATGCCCATCTCAACCTCAATCCAATTGCAGATTGCTGATTTTAGATTTCAGATTGAAAACAACTCTTCAATCTGCAATCTGAACTCTCAAATCTGCAATTCTCAGAAGAACTCGATCCTGTCTTCTTCGTTCAATTCCACGACCGCCTTTTTCCAGTCCGGCTGTTTGCCGAGCAGGTTGCGGTAGCGGCGTGATTTACCCATGCGAATCTGCGTGCGGACGCCGACGACGCGGACGGGGAACAGCGACTCGATGGCCGAACGAATCTGGGTCTTGGTGGCCATCGGATGAACTTCAAAGCAATAGGCGTTGTGGTGCGTGCTTTGATGCGTACCCTTTTCGGTCACAATCGGGCGGACGATGATCTGGTGCGGCTCCAACTGGTAACTCGGCGCGCCAACGCGGACCCGCTTCGCCTTGCGGTTGGTCCGTGATAAACGCTTTGTACGTGGTCGCGATTGCATCGTTTATTCTCGGCTCAGGCCGGTTTCTTCGCTCGCAGTTTTTCCAGCGCAGCTTTGGTCAGCACCAACTGCTTACGCTTCAGCACTTCGTACGCATTCATCTGTTCGGTGGGCAGCACGCCGACGCCACGGATGTTGCGGCCCGACTTATATACGGTAGGGTCGTTCTTTTCCGTGCCGATGAGGCAACTGACGCCTTCGAGCTTTAGTGCTTTCAGCACGCCGGCCATTGTTTTGGATTTCGGAGCAGTCATACCAAAGTCATCGACGACCGTGACTTCGTTGTCGGCGAACTTGCTCAAAATCGCCATCCGGGTGGCGATTCGCAGTGCCTGCTTGGGCAGGCTGTACGAGTAGTCGCGTGGCTTCGGACCTTTAGCGGTGCCGCCGCCGCGACGCTTGTTGGTCCGCTTGCCGCCGGCCCGGGCGTTGCCGGTGCCCTTCTGCTTGAAAATCTTCTTGGTACTGCCGGCGACTTCGCAACGACGAAGCGTGGAGTGTGTGCCGGCGCGTTGATTGGCCTGGTACATGATCACACAGTCGTGCAGCAACTGCTTATTGATCTTGCCGCCGAACTCGGCCGGGTCTACGGACAAGGTGCCGACGGACTCGCCCCGGATGTTCATCACCGAGATGCTGATCGGGCCGCTGATGGCGGCTGTCGTGGCTTCAGACACAGTGTCGGCCCTTCACATACAACCGCCCGCCGGGGTTTGGCCGGCGGGCAAAATCGCCCACGCCCGGCCCCTGCTGGCGGCCGGGGGTATTTTCCTACTTAACTCTAACGGGTGGTCACTTCCCGGCCGGAGACATCACACGAATCTTGATGTCGACGCCAGGTGGAAGACTCAAACCCTTATTCAGCGCCTCGATGGTCTTACCAGTCGGTTGCAGAATATCGATCAGCCGCTTGTGCGTGCGAATCTCAAACTGCTCGCGGCTCTTACGGTCGATGTGCGGGCTGCGCAACACCGTGTACCGCTCGATCCGCGTGGGCAACGGAATCGGTCCGTGAACAATGGCCCCTGTGCGTTGGGCCGTGTCCACAATCTCATAAGCCGTTCGGTCCAGCACTTCGTGATCGAACCCTTCCATCCGAATGCGGATACGCTCGTTGGAAAAATTCGACATCAGCCGACACTCCCGCCCGAAGGCGCAATATTTCGAGGAAAAGGCTTTTTAGGCCCCGTAGCCCCAATGTCAAGGCGATCCCGTGAAACCCGTGCGATTGAGGCACGTTGCGCGGAACTTTACCGGTCGAGTCGTCTTCACGGCCACTGAGATCGCCGATAATATACAAAAGGCCAGAGAAGGATATGCCAATGACGACTGCGACACTACCACCACCCACCGCGACCATTCACCCGGATGCCCTGACCGAGGTTGAGTTCGGCGTGGTCGTGGAGAAGGACATGAGTGCAAAAGCCATTGGGATTGCCGCTACCATTTCGCAATTGATGGGGCAATCATGTTCGCCAGAAACGCTTGGGTCAGTGTTTCATGGAAATGATGTACGTCCTCGACGCCGAGCTTGATCTGCGTCGGCGCCCGGACGTGTCGTTTGTATCCGCATCCACGTTTGCTCTGGATCGCGAACTGCCCGAAACCGATTGGGAGTTGATTCCCGACCTTATCGTCGAAGTGGTCAGTGCCAATGACAACGCGGGTAAAGTCATGTCTAAAGTCGATGAGTATTTTTCATATGGCGTCAAAGAAGTATGGGTCGTTTATCCAGCATCGCAAAGGGCCATTCAATTTGTCGGTTCCAACCAGTTAAAGTCGATTGATCGATCCGGGTCGCTGGAATCAACTCTAATACCGGGATACGCGTTACCGATGACAGAACTGTTCCCGAACCAATTGCAACAACCTATTAAGCGCAAGTAACTACCGGTCAATCTCACCCATAACGATGTCGATGCTGCCGACGATGGCCGGAATGTCGGCGATCAGGCAGCCTTTGCAAATGGCGTCGGTCACGCTCAGGTTGCAGAAGCACGACGACTTGGCCCGCACGCGCAGCGGCACGGCTTCTTTGCCGGGCCGGCCGACGACATAAAAGCCCATCGCGCCGCGCGGGCATTCGGTTTCCACGTAGGCTTCGCCGGGGGTCAGGTGCCGGGGTGGTTCGATGCGGTGCGAGCCTTGCGCGGTTTTGTACTTCTCCAGGCCCTGCTCGATCAGGCTCAGGCTCTCCAACACTTCGAGCATGCGCACGTAGAAGCGGTGCCAGCAATCGCCAATTACCGCGCCGGTTGGTGCCTCGGCGAATGGCGGGATGATGACCTTGAAGTTGTAGTTTTCGTATCCGCAATACGGTTCAATGCGGCGAAGGTCCCAGTCCGGGTCGCCCTTGGTGCGGTCGAGTGAACCGCGCAACATCGGGCCGGAGCAGGCGTGGCTCAACGCTAGCTCCTTACCCATGATGCCGATGCCGGCGGTGCGCTGCACGAAGATGTGGTTTCGGGTCAGCAGCGTGTGGTATTCTTCGATCCGTGGTCGGAAATAGTTGATGAACTTCTGGCAATGGTCCGGCCAATCGGTGGGCAAGTCGTCGTGAGCGCCGCCGATGGTGATGTAGCTGTACGTCAATCGCGCGCCGCACACTTCTTCCAGCAAATCCAGGATCATTTCCCGTTCGCGGAAGGCGTAAAGGAACGGGCTGAACGTGCCGAGGTCCAAACCGTAAGTACCCATCGCCACCAAGTGGCTGGCGATGCGATTCAGTTCACTGATGACGACGCGGATGACGTTGGCTTTTTCCGGCACCTTCATGCCGCACAGTTTTTCCACGGCCAGCGAGTAGCCGAGGTTCATGTTCATCGCGGCCAGGTAATCCATGCGGTCCGTGTACGGCACGAACTGGATTGGCGTGACATTCTCGCCGATCTTCTCGGCACAACGATGCAGATAGCCCATGTGCGGCGTGACTTCGGAGATCACCTCGCCGTCGGTGCGCAGCACGAGGCGTAGCACGCCGTGGGTGCTGGGATGCTGCGGCCCCATGTTCACGAGCATCTCGTCCGTGCGGACATCGAACTCAACAATGGTCGGATCAACAAGCGATGGCATTGCGATTAGCGCCCCCGGATGCCGTGATACTCCAACGGGAACTCGTAGTCCTTGCGGAGCGGATGGCCTTCCCAATCTTCCGAGCACAGGATGCGCGTCAGGTTCGGATGGCCAATGAAGTGGATGCCGAGCATGTCGAACACTTCGCGCTCATGCCAGTCGGCCGACTTCCAGATTCCGGACGCGGATGGCACTTCGGGCAGGCTGCCCTTCGCGTCGCCCTTCCAACGCGGCAACACGACTTTGAGCGTGAAGCGATGCTGGTGCGTAAAGCTCTGCAGGTGATACACGACTTCCAAATGCGGTTCGAAGCCGGCTTTCGCCACTTTCTTGGGATCAATCTCCAGAAAGTCCACGCCGGAGATGTCGTGCAGCAAGTCAAATTTCAGTGACGGGTCAGTGCGCAGATGCTGGCACACTTCGAGCAAGTCGTCCGCATCGACGACGACGTTCGGCTCGATGGCTTCGGGGTACTTCTGCTTGATCTTGCCGGCGAACTTGGCTTCGAGCGCGGCAATGATGTCGGGTCCGGTCATGCTTTGCTCGGCTTGGCGAGTTCCTTGGTTTTCATCACGAAGGCGTTGGCCTTCTCGAAGGTCTGCAACTCTTCAGGTAGATCGACGAAGCCGGTGCGCATGGGAATCGGCATATCCACGGGCTGACCCTTCGTCAGGTCTTTCATGCCGTGGACTTTGTCTTGAATGCGCATCAGGCCTTCGAGCAGCGCTTCCGGCCGGGGCGGGCAACCGGGCACGTAAACATCCACTGGCACAACCAGATCCACGCCTTTGACCACGTTGT
>JANLTA010000724.1:0-2604 GCA_031362705.1 Gemmataceae bacterium
CACCACCGCCAACCTGACGCTCGAACAAGTCAACGGCGCGTGGACGATCACGACCATCCACCTTGATCTCACCGCCAAAGTCCCCGGCATCGACCAGGCCAAACTGGAAGCCGCCGCCAACGACGCCAAAGCCAATTGCCCGGTATCTCGGGTGCTAAATGCCAAAATCACAATGACGGCGAAGCTGGAAGCGTAAGCGCATCCATTCGCGTTCAGGCGCGTCAACATCATTTTTTATGCCGCCGCCGGGAATCGACGCCTACCTGGCGGCGGCTTGAGACATCCGTTCGAATTCGCCCCAAAAGGGCAATCGTCAATAGCCAGGGGTGAAGGCTTTGCGGAACCCCTGGTCGTCGACATTCTAATCTCGAAATTGCCCTAAAGGGGCAATCGTCAATAGCCAGGGGTGGAGGCTTTGCGGAACCCCTGGTCATTGGCGACCCCGTCTGTACGTAACCCCAACGGGGTGACCGAACCGGGAGACGTACCATGCCGCAGTCTTTTGCCGCGATGTATGTGCATTTGGTGTTCTCCACCAAAAACCGCCAACCGACCATCCGCGCGGAATGGACGACACGTCTGCATGCGTACATCGGCGGCATCATCGAACAACGGCGAGGTGTATTGTTGGCGGCCGGCGGTATGCCGGATCATCGGCATCTTTTGGTATCACTCGGCCGTGAATGGTCGCTGGGCGATTTGCTCCGTGACGTCAAGGCCGGCTCTTCGAAATGGATTCATGACACATTTGATCCCGAGCACACGTTCGCCTGGCAAATCGGTTACGGCGCGTTTTCGGTATCGCAATCGAATCTCGGCTCGGTGAAGCAGTACATTGCCGATCAAGTGAAACATCATCAGACGATGTCATACCAGGATGAGTTTCGTGAGTTGTTACGCAAACACGATGTGGAATGGGATGAGCGCTACATATGGGACTGATCGGTCACCCCGTTGGGGTTTGGATGGTGGGGGTGGGCCACGCGACCAGGGGTTCCGCAAAGCCTCCACCCCTGGCTATTAACGATGGCCCCGTTGGGGCCAAGAGCGCGCATATCAATCGCGCCTATCGATACAGGTTCATATGTCTTCCAACGTATCGTAATACCGCGATCATATCGACCCAGTACACTTGCCGTTCGTTCGAAACTCTTGCCGGTTGTTCGAAATTGCCCCAAAGGGGCAATCGTCAATAGCCAGGGGTGAAGGCTTTGCGGAACCCCTGGTCGTCGACATTCTCATCTCGAAATTGCCCCAAAGGGGCAATCGTTAATAGCCAGGGGTGGAGGCTTTGCGGAACCCCTGGTTGTTTGCGACCCTTTCATCGTCTTTTCCCATATTTGTTGATCCAGTTCTGCGGATCATCACCCAGGTCTTCCGTCGTAATCACTCGCAGGCGACCAATAATCTCACGAATCGTGGCAGCGCGGTAGCCCTCGACAATACGGTCGAGCGGAGAACCTTTGGCGTGCTTGCTTCCACTTACGTAGTAAGACTCTGCATACTCAAGGTAGCCAACGATTTTCGCCGGGTCAATCGTATCGAGCGACTTAACACGCATGTCCTCAAAGATATCTCCCTGGGCTGCAGCCCAATGAACCGGTAAGTCGCGCACCACGCGAATGATCGACAGCACGAAGGATCCGCCCGCGCAGAAGACGATCAACGCAAACGAGATAGCAATGAGATACCCAGCCCTCTGCCGCGACACTGCTGACTCCTCCGCTCGCGCGCTTACCGCAGCTCAAGCCGAATTGCGGGATCCACTTCGGCATGGTACAGCGGCATTCACAGAACCACAAGAATCCCAACTGAAATTTACCCCCAATTCGGCCGGTTCCTACGCGACTGGATGGGACCCGGCCGCTGCCCGCAACCGACTTTGACTATAACCACCCGTTCGCCGATGATGCTTTCTGGCAGCGTGCCCCGACGCCGTGCCACGATGTGCCGGCTTTGCGGCACGTCGTGCGAACATCAGTGACCCAATAAGCTCGTAGCCCCATTCGCCAGAATGCGGAGGCTCTCTCCACGGCCTACCTCAGGCGGAATTCTGGCGAATTCCGCTACCGGCACTTGACCCCACTACTGTAAACGTGTATACTATTATCGAATCGGCACGACACGCCGATGCACTGCGATGTTCTCGCCAGACTCGGAACCAGTTTGGCTGGCACATCGATCGCGCGGATGGCTTGCCGTCTGTCCACGCGGCGATTGATTCGACGGCGGCGGTTGACGTTCATGGCTTGTGCGGCATCGGTTCCGGCCGTGCGAATCGTGAACGATTAACAACGAGTGTATGATGCATTCGCGCTGATGTTGAATAACGGCTAGCGGATGGACGAAAGGTGATGCGGCGGGGCGGTAATGACCAGGCTCTGAGTCGCTTAATCCTCTACTCCTCCTACTCCCTCGCCAACCAGCGACACCGGTCGGGGGCATCAATCCCCGGCGCGGACCCCTCGCCCTTGCCTTACGGCGTTGTGGCACCAGGATCGGTCTTCCGGTTCCAACGGAAGGCGCGACACAATATTCGGTCCCGAACTCTCGGGATGCGAACAAAAGTGCTTCGCACACGAAGCGCCCGCCGCATCACCTTTC
>JANLTA010000550.1:0-4524 GCA_031362705.1 Gemmataceae bacterium
GAAGCGGATAAACCGATCAAGTACGAACAGCTCACCGAATTCGTGAAGCCGGTGCCGCTCAACGAGCGGTTGCTGCCTGACCACCGCGCAGTGGATATCGTCCTGCCGAAGGAGCGATCGGCTGGCGGTTTGATTCAGGTCGGCGAATGGGTGGATGTGTACATGACGAGCATCATTCAAGGTGGAGAAGGTGGCGGCTCCACCCGCACTGCGGCAATAGCTCCCCGGGTCCGCATCATCGCCAAGCGCGATACGCTGTGGCCCGTGTTTGCTCCGTTGCCAAAAGACAAGCCCGTGGAATACACATTGGAAATCAACTCGTATCGCGCAGCGCTTATCGAGTTTGCCCGCAGCAAAGGAACGCTTTCAATGTCGCCTTTGCCGCAAATCGATCAGAAGAAGCTCGAAGCCGAGCGGAACGAGAAGCTAGCACGACTGAAGAATGGCGACGGGATCGTTGAGAGCGCACCCGAAGCGCAGGAAGCCACGGAAGAGTTGAGCACGATGCAGGGCGGCGACGCGGGTGGCGACCATGTCATCTCCGATCAAGCCCTGGTGAAGCTCTTCGAGTTGAAAACTACGCCACCGCCACCACCACCGGCACTTACGGCTGTTGAACGATTCTCCGGCGTGCATAAAGTCGGTGAAGCCCGATTCACACTGGAAGGCAAACCCTACGACGGTGGCGGCTACGGTGACTACGGCGACCTGGGTGGCCGACGCAACAACGGCAACTATCCGCCGTATCCATATAGCTCGAACGTCAACCTAATCACCGGCAAGATGATTCCGAACAATCGTTTGGCCAACTACGCGTCCATTCAGGCCGTGGGCCGTGATTACATGAATCAGGGAAGCTTCGGTGCAAATAGCGGAACGGGCAATATCCGCTTCACTCAACCGGACTGCCCGACTTGCGGCAAGACCAACCGTGCTCGTTCGGCTTACTAACCAGGTGATGCGTCCCTCCCTCGCATCGAGGGAGGGACAAGTTCTCCCAGGAATCGGCGCACGGATGCGTCCTCCCATGCGAAAACCGATCCAACATCGTCGCGGCACTATTGCGCCGTTCCTCATCTTCTCGTTAACGACGATGCTGGGCTTCTTCGCGCTGGCCGTCAATAAAACTTGGCTCTATTCCGTCCGCGAAGATCTGCGGACATCCGCTGATGCAGCCGCGCTAGCCGCCGCGCAGGACCTGGTCAACGACGACATGCTTCGCGGCAACGCACAACTCTTACCAGCATTGCTTGACAGAGCCACCACAACTGCCGCAACTTATTCCTCGTTCAACACAGTTGCGTCTCAAAAACTGCAATTGCGCGAGAATATCGCTAATCCGCGCAAGGGTGACGTTCTCTTCGGCGTGCTGTCCACGCCGCGTGCCGGCGACTTTGTCTCGATTCCTGCCGACCGCACCAAAGCTCATTCGGATCAAGTCCGGACCAACACGGTGGTCATCACAGGTCGCAAGTCGCAGAGTCGCGGCACGGCGACCTCGGTGCTTTACGGGCCGTGGTTTGCGCATGCATACATTGATGTCGCCGTGCTATCCGCCGCGACGCTCGACCGTGGCATCCGCGGCTTTCGCCCACGCAACGACATGACGCCGCTGGCCCCGCTCGCACTGTTGTCCGACGCCACCGCAGTGAACCCCAAGTCATGGGAATACGCCATCGAAGCTCGCAAGAGCGTCGGTAACACCGGCGATGGACTTGGCGAATTCACCGTGACGTTGGCAACCAACACCGAACAACTGGCGGAAGCAAACGCCGCACTGGCTCACATCGGCTCCGCCGACGTGACTGAACTCGCGACGTTTCTGGCCAATGGCTTCACCGCCGACGACCTTTTGGAATACGGCGGCAAGTTCGTGCTGCCCGAATCAGGCTCGGCAACGCTTGGCGGTCAAAACGTAATCCCGGCCAACGACTCGGCGGAAACGCAAGCACTGTTCCAAACACTGGATGGCCTACGCCAAGCCAACAAGATACGCATATGGCCGCTGTATGCCGACGCAACATCCGACGAAGTTGCCATCACCGGCTTTGTCGCGGCTCGCGTGATTAATGTCACGCCGCCCGCCCCGAATCAACCACTGCAATTCACCTTGAAGCCGACAATGATCCACCGCACGGATGCGGTCACGGACACGGACCTGCGCGGCAAAGCCGCGACGATGAATGGCAACGCCTACATCTGCAAGATCCGCCGCGTGGAGTGAACGGAAGCAATCAACCGGGAGGATTCCGGATGCGCATTGTGGTGTCAAGTGAGTCAGCCACGGAACGGGAGCAACTCCGCCAGGCGGTGTTGGGCCTCGGGCTGCATTGTTCGACCGGCGATTGCGTCATTCCCGAAGGGTTGGCCGATCGACTCGACCGCGGCGATGCCGGCTTGGCGCTCCTGGCCTATGGCATGAACCCGGCCGCCGCGCTGACGACCGTTCACGCGTGTGCGAGCCACGCCACACCGCTGTACGTGGTCGCTGATTCGCTCTCGGGCAGCGAGTTGCCCGGCTTGCTTCGCGCGGGTGCCAAAGGCTACCTGCGCAAGGAAGATGCCCGCGGCGACTTGCTTGGTGTCGTGCAACAGCTTCGCGCCGCTGGCTCGATTCGTGTTTCATGGGGCCGGGTGATCGCCGTCACCGGTGGCCTGCCCGGCGTCGGTGTCACCACCGTCGCCACCAATCTCGCCTTCGCTCTGGCAGAGAAACATCCGCATCGCGTCGCCCTGGCCCAACTCACCGATGGCGTCGCCGACCTGTCGCTCAACCTTGCCCTTTCGCCTGCGTATCCGCTGTCCGACCTCGCCGGTGGCTGGTATCGCCTGGACGCGGACTTGATGCGAAGCTGCCTGGCCGACCATCCTGCCGGCGTAAGCGTGTTGGCCGACCAGGCAGGGCAAACCGAGCCAATCGCCTGGCAGCCGGCCGCGATGCTGCAAGTGCTCGTGTTGCTGCGTGCCCGCTACGACTTTACGGTCGTGGATTTGGGGCACAAGCTCGACGCCGCCCGGCAGGAAGCGTTGCGAATCGCCGACACAGTCGCCGTCGTGCATCGGCTCGATGCCCCGGCCATGCAGGTCGGCAGCGATTGGTTGGGCCGCTTGCGCGACATCGGCGTGCCGTCCGAACGGTTGCTCGGCATCGTCAATCGCGCAGGGCAAGCTGGCCAATTGGCAGGTTGCCTTGGTCACGAGACGCTTGCCGCCGTACTCGGCGAAACGATTCCGGATGACCCGGCCAGCGTCAATCGCTCGCTCAATGGTGGCCGCTCAGTCATGCAAGCCGAACGCACCGCGGCCATCGCTCAAAGCTTCGTCCGGTTGGCCGACCGCTGGAACGCCAAGACCAAGATTGCCCCCGTGCCGAATCGCCTGTTGGCAAGCGTGAGCTGAATACCACGGAGACTGAACCATGAATACTGGCAGCTCACTGCGAACGACGCAGGAAATCCATCTCGATCCGGGCACTTCGCAGAAGTTCCAGCGGCTCAAGTCGGATATCCATCGCCGCATCGTCGAGATGTTGGACATCTCGAAGTTGGAGAAGGTCCGCCCGGACCGCCTCCGCCGCGATGTCCGCTCGCTGGCTGAGAAGCTGACGAAGGAAACCTCCGAGTCGCTCAGCGGCGTCGAGCAAGAGCGGATGGTTGACGAGGTGTTGCACGAGGTCTTCGGCCTCGGGCCACTCGAAGTCTTCGTCAACGATCCGGAAATCAGCGACATCTTGGTCAACGGCCCGTCGCAGGTGTTCATCGAGCGCCGGGGCAAGCTGGAAGAGACCAACGTCGTATTCGCCGACAATAGCCACCTCACGCAGGTGATCCAGCGCATTGCCGCCCGGGTCGGTCGGCGCATCGACGAAATGTCGCCGATGGTCGATGCCCGCTTGCCCGATGGTTCGCGCGTCAACGCCATCATTCCGCCGCTGGCGCTCGACGGCCCGGTGTTATCGATCCGTCGCTTCGGTGTCCGCCTGCGTGCCGATGACTTGATCGCCAACAACACCTTGCCGCACCCGATGCTGGAGTTCCTCAAGGCCGCCGTGGCTGCACGCACCAACATCCTGATTTCCGGCGGCACAGGTGCCGGCAAGACCACGCTCTTGAACACGCTTTCGAAGTTTATCCCCAGCGACGAACGTATCGTGACTATCGAAGACTCGGCCGAGTTGCTGCTGCAACAGAAGCACGTCGTCCGGCTGGAAACTCGGATGCCGAACGTCGAAGGCGCTGGCATGTATACGCAGCGCGATCTTGTGCGTAATGCCCTGCGCATGCGGCCGGATCGCATCGTCATCGGCGAGTGTCGCGGTGCCGAGGCCCTCGACATGCTGCAAGCTATGAACACCGGTCACGAAGGATCGTTGACGACCGTTCACGCCAACGACACCCGCGACGCGCTGATCCGCCTGGAAACGATGGTGCTGATGGCCGGCTTCGAAATGCCGCTTTCGGTCGTGCGGAATTACGTCGCCACGGCTATCAAGCTCATCGTGCAGGTCGCCCGTTTGAAGGGCGG
>JANLTA010000780.1:0-2370 GCA_031362705.1 Gemmataceae bacterium
TAATGAACGTGTCGTCATCGCATGTCCATCGGATGCGGAGGTGCATCGCCTTGGCGAGGTGCTGGCGGCTGGGCAACTCGCAGGGACCGGCCGCTTGCAAATTGTGCGTGGCTATGTGCGTGCTGGATTTCGATTGGTTGAAGCAGGCGTCGTTGTTCTCGGCAGCCATGAGTTGTTTCATCGAGAAGACCCGGTAACGGCCGGCGCGTTGCAGAGCACACCGAAACGCCGGATTGAATCGCGGGCCATTGATAGTTTTCTTGAACTGAACGACGGCGACTTGGTCGTTCACATTGCGCATGGGCTGGCGAGGTTTCGCGGCATGGCGCTGTTGGACCGCGATAAGGCACTGAAAGCCCAGGGGTTGCAACCACAGGGCTTTCTGGGCGCTTCGGAAGAAGAGCATCTCGTCCTTGAATTCCGCGATGGTGTGCGTGTTTACGTTCCTGCGTCGAAGATCGATCTGGTGCAGAAGTACGTCGGCGGCACCAAAACCAATCCGGAGTTGTCGAAGCTCGGTGGCTTGGCGTGGGGTCGGCGCAAGGAGCGGGTGCAGGAGGCCGTCCGCGATCTGGCGGTCGAGATGTTGCAGATGCAGGCGGTGCGGGCGGCGCAGTCGGGCTTCAACTTTCCGCCGGATAGCGATTGGCAGCGTGAGTTCGAGGCCGCGTTTCCGTATCAGGAAACGCCCGATCAATTGTCATCGCTCAAGGAAATCAAAGCGGACCTGGAGCGTGCCCGGCCGATGGATCGGCTCGTCTGCGGCGACGTCGGCTTTGGTAAGACCGAGTTGGCGTTGCGGGCCGCGTTCAAAGCCGTGGACAATGGGCGACAAGTTGCCGTGCTGGTGCCGACGACCGTGTTGGCCGAGCAACACTTTCGCACATTCACCGAGCGCTTTGCCGAGTACCCGTTCACCGTGGCATGTCTGAATCGCTTTCGACCGGCCTCAGAACAACGTCGCATCGTCAAAGCCATCGGCGAGGGCGGCGTGGACGTGATTATCGGCACCCATCGCGTCACCAGTGCCGATGTGAAGTTCAAGGACTTGGGACTAGTCATCATTGACGAAGAGCAACGATTCGGCGTCGAGCACAAAGAACGGCTCAAGCGGCTGCGGCTGATGGTAGACGTGATGACGCTGACGGCGACGCCGATCCCGCGGACGCTGCATCTGTCACTGCTCGGCATCCGCGACATTTCCAACCTCGAGACACCGCCGGCCGAGCGGCTGCCCATCGAGACACGTATTACTCGCTTCGACCGCACGTTGATTCGCCAGGCGATCCTGCGTGAACTCAACCGCGAGGGGCAGGTGTATTTCGTTCACAACCGCGTGCAGGATATTCACGAAGTCGCAAACAAGGTTCACGACATCGTGCCCGAGGCGCGGATCGCCATCGCTCACGGCCAACAGTCGGGGGATGAACTCGAACAGGCGATGCTATCGTTTGTGCAAAAACGTGTCGATGTGCTGGTGGCAACCACCATCGTGGAAAGCGGCTTGGACATTCCCAATGCTAACACTATCTTCATCGACGAGGCCGACCGTTACGGGCTTGCCGACCTGCATCAACTGCGTGGTCGTGTTGGCCGGCATAAGGTGCGTGCTTACGCATATCTATTATTGGAGCCGGACCGGTTGGTGACGCCGGACGCGGCCCGGCGGCTCAAAGCCATCGAAGAGTTCACCTCTCTCGGTGCCGGCTTCAAGATCGCTTTGCGTGACTTGGAGATTCGCGGTGCGGGCAACATCCTCGGCGCGCAGCAATCGGGGCACATCGCGGCGGTCGGCTACGAAATGTATTGCCACTTGCTTGAAAACGCCGTGCGCTCGCTCAAGAACATGCCGACGCGGCAGGCGACGCTGGATGTCTCCATTGACGTGCCGTGGCCGGCGTTCCTGCCGCGCGATTACATTCCCGGGCAGAAGCAACGATTGGAAGTGTATCGTCGTCTCAGCCGGGTGCGCGATCCGGTCAAGATCATGGACTTCCGCCAGGAGCTGCGCGACCGCTACGGTCCAATGCCAGAGCCGGCCGAGTGGCTGCTGCGTTTAGTGGAGGTGCGCTTGCTCGCCGCCAAGTGGAAGCTCGACAGCTTGCATCGCGACGGCCCCGACATGGTGCTGACCTACGGCAGCGACAAGCACGTGCGCAAATTGGCCGAACGAGCCGGCCCACGCTTCCGCGTCGTCGATGGCAAGCAAGCGTATTACAAACTGACGCCCGCCGATGAAGATGCCAAGAAGCTGTACGTGACGCTGACGAAGCTGCTGGCGAAGGATGGCGCGGACTGAATCGTATATCATCAAAGGCGAGCGTCGAAGCGTAAGCTCGACGTGCAGCCAATACACGTCGAGCTTACGCT
>JANLTA010000795.1:0-17003 GCA_031362705.1 Gemmataceae bacterium
TGTCGGCCTCCGGAGCCGATAATTGACGCAAATGGGCGGGCTTGGATCCAGTCCGTTCATCGGCGTCATGACAGAGAGGTCCGTGGATCGAGTTGATTCAACCTTGGAAGACCCACGCCGGAGCTGGTTTTCCAACACGGAATCAATGAGGTTCTCGGATGAGTTGGTGTCTGTTGAAAGGCGATGCCGCGGGACAACACGATCCGGCGTTACCGTCGCGTAAACAACCTCACCACCCACCCCCTCGCCATCAGCGACAATTGGGTTGACTCAACGGAGTTCAACTCAAATAAAAAAGCGCCACACGCGCCCACCTCGAGTGTGGCAACCAGGTCGGCCGCTGCGGTCGTAGCGAGCGTGACCACATCACCCCAAGTGCCCGCGGCATCCCCTTTCCAGCGCGTGGGAGTGCGCGCGGGCGGCTACCGGGGGCGAGGGATGTTGATCGTGGCTAGTTGTTAGTGGCTAGCGGTCTGCGGATCGGGACCGACGGGCTGGTGGTTAATCGCCAGCGGGACTGTTCTTTGACAACTGAAACATGCTGAGGGGCGATGGGTGCCGGCGCTCTCATACGGCTATTACCGCAAGTCTGACACGTTGCGGCTAACCAACCAATTGCCGTAACTCTTCGCCATCTATGACTTCTACTTCCACGAGTTTCGCGGCTAACTTCTCGAGCGACTCGCGGCGGCGCTGCAAGAGTTCACGCACATCATTGGTGGCAGTGTCGATAATGGTGCGGATTTCCATATCCACTTCGCGCGCGGTCTGCTCCGAGTAGTCGCGGCCGCTGTCGATCAGGCCGGCCAGGTATTGCGGTCCTTCACGGCTCGATAAGTAAACACGACCCATCGGACTCATGCCGTATTCTTTGACCATGCTGCTGGCGATGGTGTTGGCTTTGCTGAGGTCGCTGGTCGCACCCGTGGAAATGTCGTCGAAGATAATTTCCTCGGCAATGGTGCCGCCGAGCATATTGCGGATCAACGACTCCAACATGGAGCGCGTCATCAACATGCGATCCTCGTCGGGCCGGCTCATAACGTAGCCACCGACGCCGCTGCCACGGGGAATGATCGAAATCTTGTGCACCGGATCAGCGTTCGGCAGCGAAATCGCCACAATCGCATGGCCGGCTTCATGAATCGCCAGTCGCCGCTTCTCCTCCGGCTTCATGATCCGGCTCTTGCGTTCGAGACCAACCGTCTCTCGCTCCACGGCTTCGTTGAAGTCCGCCGTGCCGACCGCTTCTTTGTTGCGACGAGCTGCCAGCAGCGCCGCTTCGTTCACGAGATTGGCCAGATCCGCACCGGCCGAGCCGGGCGTAATGGCCGCGACACGCCGCAGATTCACGTCCTCAGCCATCTTGATCGTGCGGGCATGAACTCTCAGGATCGCTTCTCGACCATCAATGTCCGGTCGATCAACGACGACTGTTCGATCAAATCGTCCCGGCCGCAATAGCGCCTGATCCAGCGTCTCCGGCCGATTCGTCGCCGCCATAATGATGACGCCGCGGTTTGATTCGAACCCATCCATTTCAACGAGAAGCGCATTAAGCGTTTGTTCGCGCTCTTCGTGTCCCCCAACCTGTGCACCCGCACGCGACTTACCCAGCGCATCGAGTTCATCAATGAACACAATACACGGCGCACGCTGCTCCGCCTCACGAAACAAATCGCGCACTCGAGCCGCACCGACGCCAACAAACATTTCCACGAAGTCGCTGCCGGATAGCGAGAAGAACGGCACTTCCGCCTCGCCGGCGACAGCTTTCGCCAGCAATGTTTTGCCAGTGCCTGGCGGACCAACAAGCAACACACCTTTGGGAATCCGACCGCCCAGTGCCTGATACTTGCCGGGCCGTTTGAGAAAATCCACGACCTCGCGCAATTCCTCGACAGCTTCATCAATGCCAGCAACGTCGGCAAACGTAACCTTGCGATCCTTGTCCTTGTGCGCGTAAAGTTTGTGCCGGCTGCGGCCAAACGAAAACGGCCCGCCGCCGCTGCCGGACATCCAGCGTAGGACCATCAATGTTCCCATTGCCATCAAGCCGAGCAGCATGAGCGTGTAGATCACGCTCAAAAACGCCTTGGTCGATGCGTCTTCATCTTCGCCGCTGTACGCCGATCCCATGGCCCGATCCAGTTCCGGCACGAACTTCTCGTCGAGCTCCAATCCCTGGCGCGACGAACGAAACGGCACCGGCGTTGACTCGACGGGCGCCTCCGGGTCAATTGGCGGGTCCGTCTCTTTGGCTTTCTCCAAACCGGAAACGCGATCGCGTGTGACGACTTCGCCGCGCACCTCGGCCCGCGAGACCTTAACGTTGCGAAAACTGACGCCGGGCAAGTCGAGCAACCGCTTGAACTCACCATAACGCAGCGCCGGTACCGCCGTGGCCTGTGCGTGAATCAGCGACACGGCCATCGCCGCGCCGATCAATAATAACAACGTTCGCGGCCAGTTCAGCCAGTTCCGGCCGCGCGAATCCTTGCTGGGAGGCATCCGATCAGGTTACGGAACCGCGTGATGGCCGCACAATCCGGTTTTTCCCGATGCGGCTTGGCCGTGACGGGCGATTCGTGGTAGAAAAAGCCTGACTCCGGAGCATCAATCGTGACATTCAGTCTCAAAGACTTTGGCATCAGCGTCGCCGACATTCGCCGCAACCCGCCGCCCGCCGCGCTTTATGAAGATGCCGTGCTGTCCGACGGTGGCCGCATCGCCGACTCCGGTGCGCTCGTCGCATACTCCGGCGACAAGACTGGCCGCAGCCCCAAAGACAAACGCATCATCAAAGCCGTGCCGTCCGAAGCTGATATCTGGTGGGGCAATGTCAACATCCCGCTCGACCGCCGCGGCTTCGACATCAACCGCGAGCGGGCCAAGGATTTTCTCAACACTTGCAAGCGCATTTATTGCATCGACGCTTTCGCCGGGTGGGATCCACGCTTTCGCCTCAAAGTCCGCATCGTCTGCGCACGACCCTACCATGCGCTGTTCATGCACACGATGTTGATTCGTCCGACTGAACAGGAACTCGCCCAATTCGGCAAACCGGATTTCGTGATCTACAATGCCGGCCAGTTCCCTGCGAACAAGCATACCGAAGGCATGACCTCGAAGACCTCAATTGATGTGTCGTTTGAAGATGGCGAGATGGTAATCCTCGGCACGGAATACGCCGGCGAGATGAAAAAGGGCGTCTTCACGATCATGAATTATCTAATGCCGAAGCGCGGTGTCCTATCGATGCACTGCTCCGCCACGGCTGACCCGAAGTCCGCACGGTCGAGCCTGCTCTTCGGCCTCTCAGGGACCGGCAAGACTACTCTCTCCGCCGACCCGAAGCGCGAACTCGTCGGCGATGACGAGCATTGCTGGTCCGACACTGGCATCTTCAACATCGAAGGCGGCTGCTACGCCAAGGCCATCGATTTGTCAGCCGAAAAGGAGCCGGACATTTACAACGCCTTGCGCTTCGGCGCTGTGCTGGAAAACGTCTTGCTCGAAGATACGACCCGACATGTTCGTTACGAAGACAAAAGTATCACCGAGAACACCCGCGGCGCGTATCCGGTGGAGTACATTCGCAATGCCCGCATTCCGTGCATTGCGGGCCACCCGACCGATGTCATCTTTTTGACGTGCGATGCGTTCGGCGTGCTGCCTCCCGTGAGCCGACTTTCGCCCGCGCAAGCGATGTATCACTTCATCAGCGGCTACACGGCCAAAGTGGCCGGTACCGAAGTCGGCATTACGGAACCGGCCACCACATTTAGCCCGTGCTTCGGTGGGCCGTTCCTCGTCTGGCACCCCGCCAAATACGCCGAGATGCTCGCCGACAAAATCAAGCAACACAACTCCCGAGTCTGGCTCGTCAACACCGGCTGGTCCGGCGGCAGTTACGGCACCGGCTCGCGCATGAAATTGAGCCTGACCCGTGCCATTGTTGATGCCATTCACAGCGGCACTCTTGCCGATGTCGCTACCAAGCCCGACCCGATTTTCGGCGTCGGCATCCCCACCGCCGTGCCCAATATCGATGCCAAGGTTCTTCAACCCCGTGCCACCTGGGCCGACGGTGCGGCGTACGATACTACCGCTAAGAAGCTGGCACATTTGTTCGTAGACAACTTCAAAAAATACGAGGCTGGTGCCAGCGCGGAAATCAGGGCGGCAGCGCCGGTCGGGTGACGCGCTCCGCTACGGAAGCCTTCGCGTCGCGGCAAACTCCACAACTCACATCGCATTTGGCTTGCCGTCATTGAT
This sequence comes from Gemmataceae bacterium, assembly GCA_031362705.1. Classification (GTDB taxonomy): domain Bacteria; phylum Planctomycetota; class Planctomycetia; order Gemmatales; family Gemmataceae; genus JAIBBI01. The sequence continues at coordinate 4,279 of JANLTA010000795.1, forward strand.
ACGCTGACGGTATGACGAAGCGCGTCGCCGAGCCGAGGTTGTTCGCGGAACCACCGCCGGCACGTGCGCCGACCATTGCAACCACGTTTGCCGATGTTGTCTTCGATAGGCCCATCGACCAGGTTTACACTTACGCGGTGCCCTCGGGCTTGCATGTTCAGCCTGGCGTGCGCGTGAGTCTGCCGTTCGGCCGCGGCGACAAGCTTGACACTGGCTACGTAGTCAACGTGCATAGCGCGAAGCCGCCACGCGAGGTCAAGTCCATCGTTCGCGTTTTGGATGGCACGCCACTCATTACCGAAGAATTGCTCAAGCTCACTCGCTGGGTCGCGGACTATTACCTGTGCGGCTGGGGGCAGGCGTTGCAAGCGGTGTTGCCGGCCGGTGTGCGCGATCAAGCCGGTACACGCAACATCACATTTGTTGAGGCGATACCAGAGGAGCAACTACCTGACCCGTTGCCGGAGTTGACGCCGAGGCAGGCAGTGGTGCTGGAGCAAGCCCGCCGAATCGGCGGCCCGGTCGAGCAGGCACATCTCGCGCGGGCAGCCAAATCGACAACGGCGATCATCGGCGTGCTGGTGGAAAAAGGTTATCTGAACCGTGATAAACGCCGCGTGGAGCGTGATGCGGCCGCTGACGACTATGCGATGAATGAGGAGGTCACGAAACCCATCACGCTGAACGCCGAGCAACTGTCGGCATGGAATCAGATTGAAGCTGCGCTGCACACCGGCGGGTTTCACCCATTCCTCGTGCATGGCGTAACCGGGTCCGGCAAGACCGAGTTGTATCTCCGTGCTATCGAAGAAGTGATTCGTAATGGCAAGCAGGCGGTGGTATTGGTGCCGGAGATTAGCCTAACGCCACAGACGATCGCGCGGTTCAAAGGCCGGTGCGGGCAGGTAGCCGTGCTGCACTCCAATCTCGGCGATGCCGAGCGCGGCACGCAGTGGCGTGCGGTAGCTTCAGGCCAGGTGCAAGTGATTGTCGGCGCGCGCAGCGCCGTGTTTGCACCATGTCCGCGCCTGGGTTTGGTCGTGGTCGATGAAGAACACGAAAACACGTTTAAGCAGGAAACCACGCCGCGCTATCATGGCCGCGACGTTGCTGTGATGCGTGCTCGGCTTGAAGGCGTGCCGGTGTTGCTCGGATCGGCCACACCCTCGCTGGAGAGTTGGCACAATGCGCAGAAGGGTCATTATTCGCTGCTCAGCCTGCCGAATCGCGTGTTGGATCGACCGCTGCCCCCGGTGCATTTGATTGACTTGCGTCACGAGCGGCCGGTCGGGGCAATCTCGCCGCCATTGGAAAAAGCGATGCGGCAAGCCCTCGCAGATGGCGGACAGGTCATGCTGTTGCTCAATCGCCGCGGCTTCAACACGACGGTGCATTGCCCAAACTGCGGTTACGTCGCCCCCTGCGATTATTGCGATATCTCGCTGACGTTTCATCGCCAGCGGCAAGCCCTCGTGTGCCACTACTGCGGGTTCGAGAAGGCACCGTTGACGACGTGCCCGATCTGCCAGCGCGATGCCATGAAGTACTTTGGCCTCGGTACCGAGAAGCTGCACAACGAGTTGGCTGAGCGCTTCCCCGGTTACGAAATTCGCCGGATGGATTCGGACACCATGTCGAAGCCTGGCAGCCACGCCAAGGTGCTGGAGGAGTTCCGCGCGGGCAAAGTCCATGTACTCATGGGCACGCAGATGATTGCCAAGGGTTTCGACTTTCCCAATGTGACGCTCGTCGGCGTGGTCAACGCCGACATCGCTTTGCATGTGCCCGACTTCCGCGCCGGTGAACGCACATTTCAACTCTTAGCGCAAGTGGCCGGCCGCACCGGACGCGGTCCAAGAGGCGGCAAAGTCTTGATTCAGACCTACGCGCCGGAGCATCCGGGCATCTCATATGCCGTGAAGCACGATTACCTCGGCTTCGTAAGCCAGGAGATGCCGCAGCGTGAGTTGCATCAATATCCGCCGTGCCAACGATTGGCCCGTTTGATCATTCGCAGCGAAAAACAAGATCAGGCATCCGAGTTCGCCGAACGGTTGGCTGGCGCGTTCCGAGTGGGCGAGCAACCCGGCGTCCGCGTGCTCGGCCCGGCAGAGTGCCCCGTCCACAAACTCAACGGCTTCTACCGGTTTCACTTTCAATTGCAATCAACCGGTTCAACGGCTTTGCATCATGTTCTGAAGTCCGTGCTGGCAACCGTGCGCCCACCTGGCGGCGTCGAATTTCAGACGGATGTGGATGCATATTCGATGATGTGATCGCACGTTTTTTGTGTGGACCAATGCAATAGGCTGAACGGTTGTTTATACAATCAGCGAAATTGTCGCGGATACACATCCATATTCCAATTCCTCACGTAGTTGTACATAACCGTGGATCAATGGTGGCTACCAGACCCGTGTTGTTCAGGCATTCTACCCCAAATTTGCTGGACGACGCCCTATGCCCGCCTAGGATGGTCGTGGCCAACTTAAGTATTCGTGGTCGCAATGTTCGGCGGGACGCGATCAGTCGCCGCCGTTCACATGGGGACTCCTATCTTTTGAAAGGTGCCGTGTATGTACAAAAATGGCGACCGGTGGATGTCCGAGTTTCCGCCGGTGCGAGGCATCGAAACTCCTGTTGAAGACAATCATTCGGTGATTGCTTCCACCTCGTACGGCGGCATGACGGGCGGACATTCGGCCATGTACTTGGAATACATGGATGGTGATGACGCAATCGTTTACAAAATTCATCTGACTGCCGGGCTAGGCGGTTCGGAACAGGCCGAAAGCACCGGTTCCGGATCTTCCGCGTCGCATGGTGTCAATGAAATCAACATTGACATTGAAGAAAAGGAAGTCAACGAAGAGCATCGTGATCGCGGGACCACTCTGCACTATCAGTCGTGGGTCATTACCAACGCACAATTCAACGCTTTCCTAAGTGCCGTCGAGAAATTCCGCAATAAGGTGGCAATGGGGCGTTACTCCTATCGCCTGGCCGGCGGGGCGGTGGGATGGATCTCGACACGGCCCGGCAAACGTGGCGTCAACTGCGCCGATTTTATCATCAAGGTCCTCAAAGAAGCGGGAATCGCGAACCTCGGCAGCAAACTCATTAATACGCCAAAGCGTGTCGCAGGTGGCTAACCGTTGATGCCTCCAGTGTCGCGGGAGTCGATGTGATACATTGGCGATACCAATGACATCCGCGCTCGCCGATTCCATTCGCAGTATTTACGCCGCGGCAGATGCTGCCGTCGCCGCCGTCGGGCCAGTGTGCGAATCGTCAGGCCGATGTTGTCGCTTCACGGAATATGGCCACACGTTGTTTCTCAGCGACATGGAGGCAGAGTTTTTGCTGGCGACCGCGCCCGGATATGACCGTGTGACGCGGGATGGCTGTCCATTCCAAATCGAAGGATTGTGCATAGCACGGGATGAACGACCTCTGGGCTGCCGCGTGTATTTCTGCGACCCAAAGTTCCAAGATGCTATGCCGGTTATTATCGAATCGCATTTACAACAACTAAAGCGACTGGCCGACGAAACAAACCGCCCATGGCGATACGCGCCGCTACATGTGTTCCTGCAAGAGGCGCTCGACGCTGGGCGGGACGTGCCAACGGTTGAGAAGAAACGCTTGTCGCTACCGATCATGCCGTCTGACCGCGCAACCGATGCACCGTCGCGATGATGCGGTTGGCGGCGTCGTCAATTTCATCGGGCCTGTGGCTCGGTGAAAAGCTGAAACGCATCGCCGACCGCAACACGTCGTCGGGCACACCCATTGCCTGTAATACCGGCGATGGTAACAACGAACCGCTACTACAGGCGCTGCCGGTGGAGCAGGCGACGCCGGCGATGTCCAAGGCCATGAGCAGGGCATCGGCTCGCAATCCAGGGAATGACACGTTCAGCACGTAAGGCGAACCGTTGCTGGTACTGTTGACCGCAATGGGAGCGGCATCGGATTGCAATCGCGTCAGCAATTGTGATCGCAACATCGTGACGTGAGCGAAGTTGGCATCCAAGTTATCGCAGGCAATATCCAGCGCGGCCGCCATGCCGATGGCGAGAGCCACAGGTTCGGTGCCGGGCCGGCGGCCCTGTTGCTGGTGGCCGCCGTGGATCAACGGCTTTAACTTCACGCCTTTGCGCACCAATAATGCACCGATGCCGGGCGGTGCGCCAAACTTGTGCCCGCTGATCGTGAGAGTGGCCGCGCCGAGTTCGCGAAAGTTGACAGCGATTTTGCCGGCCGCCTGGGCGGCGTCGCAGTGCCAGAAGTTGTGCTTCGGTATGGGTTGGATCGCACCTGTTTCGTGATTGATGCGCATGAATACTAAAAAGCGCGTGTCCGGAGGGACGTTGTCTGCGTTGATCGTGCCGTCAGTGTTTACCGGAAGAATATGACGCGCTAAGCCGCAAGCGGCAAGAGGTTCCAATACGCAGGGGTGTTCGATGATACTATTGGCGATTCCCGGTTGAGCTAAACCCAGGATTGCCAGGTTGTTTGCTTCCGTAGCACCGCTGGTAAATACGACTTCGTCGGCGTCGGCACCGAGGCGTTTGGCGATACGGTCACGGGCGTCTTCCAACGCTTGTCGTGCTTTGCGGCCCATTGAATGTGCGCTGGACGGATTGCCAAGCGACGACGTGAGAAATGGCCTCATCGCCTCCCAGGCTTCAGTCAGCACCGGGGTGGTGGCGTTGTGATCGAGGTTAATCGATTCAGTCATGCCGCCAGTTTATCATGCGGCAACGCGTGAACCCACCACCGAACCATCGCGAGCCAACTCGACGGCCTCCTCAATGGTCATCGCCCGGCGGCGCGGCCAGCTGATTGGCCCAAGGACAACTTCGGGATGCACGTCGCGCTGGAAGGTAAGTCGGACGCGGCCAACGAACAGACACTTTTCGAGCATCGAAGCATCGACTTTCACTTCGGCGATGGTCGCCAAATCCAGCGGATCGGGATTAGCCATCGGCCCTGCATGAACACGGAACAGTTGTTTGTTCGTCAACCGATAGCCGCCGCCGATCACACGGAAGAGCCACTGTACTAGCACGAACGCACCGTAGGCCCCTGGCACCGACGCGTAAACTTCCCAAGATTGCCACCATGCGGATAGCAGCGGCATCACACCCATGATCCAACCTGCAATGATGAGGCCCAGCGCCGTCAACTCCGGCAGCATGGCTCGCGTTGGGAAGTAAGCGATATCCAGGTTTTCCGACGCGACTGGTTCGACCCGACTCTCAGGTTCGGCACCCTTTGCTGGCTCCGCAGGTTTCTTGACCGGGTCCAATTTGGGCAACAAGTCGGCAAACGAACTGCGCGGCACCTCGACACCCGTGTCGTACGACGGAAACCCGGTCAGCGGTTCCAGAGACGGCGGCTTCGGTAGGCTCGGCAACGACGAACGCAAAGCAATACGCTCCGGTTCCAGCGGCATCTCGTCCGTCGATGGCACCATCTCGCGGTCCAAAGTCGTGGGGGGCATTGATCGGCTCCCTTGTTTCGGCCGGGCGTGGCCGTAGCCTTTCGCACATACCGTCACCCCATCGGAAACGCAAGTCGGATGCTGATGAATTACGCTCTACGCCGAGAACACCTGGCGAAACTGCTTCAAGAACCTGGGCTGGATGCCTTCGTTGTATCGGCCGATTGCAATGTACGCTACCTCAGCGGCTTCACCGGTGGGTCAAGCTACCTCATCGTCGGCCGCGATAAATCCACGTTGGTCACCGACACGCGATTCACGGAACAAGTCGCCGAGGAATGCGCCGATCTGGCTGCGGCCATTCGCCCGCTTGGGCAGACGACTGTGGAGTTCCTCGCGAAAACTTTGGCACCGATGGGTTATCGCAAGGTAGGCATCGAATCGATGCGCATGACCGTTGGTGAGTTGCATGCGCTGCACGAGAAAGCGAAAACAGTTGAGTGGGTCTCAACGAAGCAATTTGTCGAAGCGCTGCGGATGGTGAAAGACGAAAGCGAAATCGCTTTGATTCGTAGAGCAATCGTCGCGGCAGAGAACGCCTATCGCCAGTTTTGCCGCGACATGCGGCCCGACGATACCGAATATGACCTCACAGATCGCATCGAGATGTTGATGCGTAAGAACGGCGGCAGGGCCGCGAGTTTTGAGCCAATCACGGCTGTCGGCGACCGTTCGGCATTGGCCCACGCGCCGGCCACGATGCGAACGGTTTCCACTGGCGCGTGGGTACTGGTGGATTGGGGTACATTCGTCGGCGGCTATTGCAGCGACTTGACCCGAGTGGTGATCCCGCATACACCATTGTTTCAATCCGTTGACGCACCGACGCTGGACAAATCGCGCCTCGATCAGGCGTGGAAGGCAGTTCTGGCCGGTCGTGAGTCAGCGCTCGCAGCAATTCGGCCTGGTGCCGAGGGTAAAGCCGTGGATGCTGCTGCAAGGACCGCCATTGAAAAGGCAGGCTTCGGCGACCGGTTCACTCACTCACTCGGCCATGGCATAGGTCTGGAAGTACATGAGGGTCCGACACTGAGGTTGGATTCCAAGCACACGCTGGAAGCCGGTAACGTGGTGACCGTGGAGCCGGGCGTGTATATCCCCGGCTGGGGCGGCATCCGAATTGAAGATGACGTGCTGGTGACGCCCGACGGCTACGAAATGCTATCGACGTTGCCGCGCGATATGGAATCAGCCTTCATCTAATAGAGGGAGACTGCGGTGGCATCCGAGAAACCTAACCGCACGCCGCGACCGTTCGATGTCGCGACGGTTGAAAAGCTGATCGACCTGATGGGCGATCACGACCTCAGCGAAATCGACCTGCACGACGGCGACAGCCGCATTCGGCTGCGTAAGGGTGGCAAGGTCACCATGGCACCAGTCGCACCGAGCGCGCTGGCAATGACACCGGCCGCTGCACCGGTAACTCTTGCTGCCAGCGCACCCGTCGCCGGCGACAACAAGAAATATCACGTCATCACCAGTCCGACACCCGGCACGTTTTACGCAAAGCCGAGTCCGGAAGATCCGGAGTTCGTCAAAGTTGGCAGTAAAGTCCGGCCGGATTCCGTTGTCTGCAAGATTGAAGCGATGAAAATCTTCAACGACATCGCCGCCGAGTGCGCCGGCACAATCGTCGAAGTGTTAGTCGATAACGCCCACCCCGTCGAATACGGTCAGCCATTGTTCCGAGTGGACTTGGGTTAGCGCAACGTCAGAGTCAAAGCATGTTTCAACGAATCTTGGTAGCCAACCGCGGCGAAATTGCCTTGCGCGTGATTCGCGCGGCTCATGATTTAGGCATTGAGTGCGTCGCCATCTATAGCGAGGCCGATCGAGGCGCTCCGTACTTGGATGCGGCCGACGAGAAGATCTGTATCGGTCCTGCCGCATCAGCCGAAAGTTATCTCAAGATTCCGCGCATCATCTCGGCCGCGGAAATCGCCAATGTGCAGGCGATTCATCCGGGCTACGGCTTTCTCAGTGAGAATGCACACTTCGCGGAAGTCTGCCGCAGTTGCAACATCGAGTTCATCGGTCCACCCGAAGCAGCCATGCGACAGGTCGGCAACAAAGACGCGGCCCGGCGGTTAGCTGTGTCGGCCGGCGTGCCCGTAGTTCCAGGTTCCGATGGCATCCTGCAGTCCGAAGCGCAGGCACTGGAAATTGCCCGGAAGTTCGGCTATCCGGTGCTGATCAAGGCCGTGGCCGGTGGCGGTGGCCGCGGTATGCGGGTCGCCCGCAACGATATGTCGCTCGTTGCCGGCTTCAAGACTGCTCAACAGGAAGCCGAGGCCGCGTTCAAAGACGGCTCGGTGTACCTGGAAAAATACATCGAGCAACCGCGACACATCGAAGTGCAGATTCTCGCCGACCGGCACGGCAGCGTTGTGCATCTTTATGAGCGCGATTGTTCGCTGCAACGGCGGCATCAGAAGCTTGTGGAGGAATCGCCCGCACCGAATCTACCCGAGAAAATTCGACAGGCAATCTGCGCGGCCGCCGTGAAGTTGATCCACGCGGCCAACTACCATTCGGCCGGCACCTGCGAGTTTTTGCTTGATAAGGACAACAAGTTCTACTTCATCGAGGTCAACGCCCGCATTCAAGTCGAACATCCGGTCACTGAATTGGTAACAGGCATCGATCTGGTGCGCGAGCAGATCCGAATCGCCGCCGGCGAGAAACTTGGTTACGCGCAAAAAGACATTGTGCTGCGCGGCGCGGCCATCGAGTGTCGAATTAATGCCGAGGATCCATCCAAGGACTTCCGACCATCACCCGGGTTGATCACACGCTGGATCCCGCCCGGCGGCCCGGGCGTGCGCATGGATACCCATGTCTGCCAAGGTTATCGCGTGCCACCAAATTACGATTCGTTGATTGCAAAGCTGCTGGTCCATCGGAACACACGTACTGAAGCCATCGCCACCATGCGGCGTGCATTGCGAGAGTTTGTCGTCGAAGGTATCGCCACCACGATCCCAATCCATCGCGAACTAATGAGCCACTCGGCCTTCGTCGAAGGTAAAGTGGATACGACATTCATCGAGCGCGAACGCAAAGTGGGATGATGGATTCGGGGTTCGACGTAGCCGTTGTCACTGTAGCGGTTTTCAATCTCGCCCCGTCGTAAATCGTCAAAAATCCCCTAAAAACCCTTGCAATCGGCCATGTGGATTGTTATAGTCCGAAGTACGGGCGGTCGGTGCCGTCCGCGTGTGACGAGGGTGAATTGGTTGGTCTGCTCGGCTATCTTGGTCTGCTTGGATTCTGTTTTGAGCTGCAAATCTCATTGCCTCCGAGAAATCAAGTCGCTGCTGCTCTCACTTCCCTCACTGATCGCCGCATTTTGTCCGCTGTCAGCAAGACCGTTTGGAGGAGTCCCGTTTTCTAGCGGGATCGCTTGAAGATCATGGCGAAGAATCTGTACGTTGGTAACCTGCCGTTCACATGCACCTCGGATCAACTCCGCGAAGCCTTCTCGGAGTGCGGCACCGTGGCGCGGGCGCAAGTAATCGTAGACCGCGAAACCGGCCGTAGCCGCGGCTTCGGTTTCGTCGAGATGGAATCCGGGGCCGAAGAGGCCGTGACCAAAATGAACGGCGCTGCGTTCCAGGGCCGAACCCTGACCGTCAATGAAGCTCAACCGCGTGCACCGCGCACCGGCGGCGGTGGTGGCGGCTATGGCGGTGGCGGTGGTGGTTACGGCGGCGGTGGCGGCGGCAGTGGTGGTGGTGGCGGCGGTTACGGCGGCGGGGGCGGCAGCGGTGGTGGTGGCTACGGCGGCGGCGGCGGTGGCCGAGGCGGCTACGGCTGCGGCGGTGGTGGCCGAGGCGGCCGCGGAAGTGGCGGCGGCGGTTACGGCGGTGGCGGCGGCAACTACTAATCATTTACGCGGGAGGCCAACCGGCCTCCCGCTTTTTTTGCGCTCGTTTTCGCGTCTTCATTTTGCGTTCTTTTTACATTCCTTGGCGGCAATTACCTCTGTTTCGCGGCGTAAACCATGCTGATGTAACACGTTGGCATCCAGATTTCCGCCGTTGTACCGGGTTGGCCCCGGGACGTTTCGTGACCTAAAGTTGTCACACGGGTAAGCCCACCCATCGCGCTGATCGACCGTAATCACGGCCGGTTCCGCGACCGAGACAATGAAACATGATCGGGCGGACATTCCTCAAGCGATATGAAGTGACCCGGCTGCTCGGCGAGGGCGGCATGGGGCGCGTCTATCTCGCCCGTCAACTTGATCTCAATCGGCAGGTCGTCGTCAAAGTCATGCACGACGACGTGGCCGTGGACGAAAAGTTCCGCCTGCGCTTCGAGCGCGAAACGCGATTGATGGCGAAGATCCAACATCCGTACATCGTCACCCTTTTTGAAGCGTCGCTGGACGACCCACTTGGACCATGCATCGTCATGGAGTATATCCGCGGCGCGAATCTGGAAACGCTACTCGGCAAGAACAAACGCTTCACCGCACCGCGCGTCGGCCGCATGTTGGGGCAATTGTGCGAAGCGCTTCAAGCCGCACACGATGCCGGGGTCATCCACCGTGATTTGAAGCCATCGAACATCATGATCGTAGAACCGGATACGCCGCGCGAGCGTATCAAGGTCATGGACTTCGGCCTGGCCAAAGACCTGACGCCCAGCTCGGAAAACAAACGCATCACTGTGACCAGCGACGACTTTGCAGTCGGGACACCGGGTTATATCTGCCCCGAACAGGTGCGTGGCGAACCCGTGGATCATCGCGGCGACGTTTACAGTGTCGGCGTGCTTGCTTATGAACTGCTGGCCGGTCGACTGCCCTTCCTGGCCACTGCGGCAATGGACATGGTGCTGTCGCACGCCACCGAGCCGCCACCGCCATTCGCCCAAATCGGCCTGGAAGGATCGATCTCACCTTTCATCGAAGAAGTCGTGATGGCGGCCCTCGCCAAAAACCCCGCCGATCGCCCGCAGTCAGCCAGCGAGTTAGCTGAACGCTTTGATGTCGCACTACTCAAGGCCCGCGATCAGGAGTCGCTGTCGCTCGTCGAAGAGCCATTCGAAATCCACTTGGAAGACGAACCATCAAAGCCCTTTGAAGACACCGCCGCCATTCCGTTCGATGATCCGTCAGCCATTGATTTTCATCTCGAAGCGTGGATGCCGCAAAAAATCGCGCTGCTGAAGCTGCACGGCTTCGTCCACGATCAGGGCGGGGAAATTCTCGAAAGCGTGCCCGGCCTCATCCGCGTGAAGCTTGAATGCCCGCTCTCGGACAATCGCCGGACCGGCGCGTTAAGTTGGATGGGCATCGGCAAGAACTCCGCGCCGCTGTTCCTGGATCTGAAAATGACGAGCCACGCCGGTCGCGACAATCACCTGCAAATCCTGGCCCGATTCCGGCCCGGTCACATCAGCCTGACCCACGATCCACTCTTCCGCAAACGCTGCGTCAACCACTTTATCGGCCTCCGCGGCTACCTCATCGGCGCGACCGAAGCGGCCGTGTGATGTTGGCACTTTGTCCGGTCGATTCAATCGTGTAGTTTGAACCTGTGAACGACCTCATTCGATCCGTGTTGGAATTGCCACCCGGTTGCCCGTGGCCGCCGGACCATCGCACGTTGCTAGGCTTGGACGACGTTGAGGTGACGCCAGCAATTGTGGAAGCGGCCGTGTTGCAGCGCATGGAGAAGCTGCGCAATTATCAACTCGCGCATCCCGATGAAGTCACCGAAGCGATGAACCGCCTCGCGCGGGCACTGGTGGAATTGTCACGGCCGGCTTCGGAAGTACCCCTGCCGACGAACGTCTTGACCCTGGCGCCCGAACCACCGACCGTTGTGATTGAAGATGAGCCGGTTGCTGAACACGCGGAGTCGGTGCCGGTCCTCGATTTATTGCCCGAAAGCCAAGTCCTGCCAGCGGAAGAACCTGTCATTCGATTGCCCTTTCAGGAATTGCGTCAACAAGCTTCGCCACCCGCGCCGCCACCGAATTGGTTGGAAACGACGCCGCGCTATCAACTGCAAAGCGAACTGACGCCGACACCGCGTGCGGAAACCGTTGCCAGTCGCCCCGCGTTATCGCCGCGCCGCGTTGCGGTTCGCAACGTCGTTCGCCATCGCCAGCTTTTGCGGGCATGGGACGCCGCCGGTACCTTCCTGGCTCAACCCGAAATCGCCGCGATGACCCGCGCCGAATCCATCGGCGTGTTGTTGGCTCTGTGCGAAATCGAGTCCATGTCGTGGGCATTGCACGAGGACCAGCCAGGCGGCGCCATATTGCGATTGGCTCGCACCCGGCCCAACGTCGGCGCGATGTGGGAGTTGCCACACCAAGAGCGCGAATACCTGCGAGATGATTGGCGCAACGGCCGGCTTCGCCTGGTCGCCGAGTATCAGCGAATCCGTCGCGCCTTCAATCGCCGCCGCCCGACCCGTGCCTGGCAACAACTCTGGAGCCGCTCACGCCGATATGTTCCCCATGCTGCTATCGTGGCCGCCAGCATCGCGGCTTTCGTAATCAGCCTCGCACGAATGGCAATGTGACCCCGGTCACGCCGCCCGGTTCCGGCATCACAACCGGGCCTGGCCGCCTTCTTTGCTAGTTCAGTTGTCAAAGAACACTCTCACTGGCGATCAATCACCAGCCCGTCGGTCCCGACCCACAGACCACTAGCCACTAACAACTAACCACTATCAACTCCCTCGCCCCCGGTATCCGCCCGCGCGCACTCCCACGCGCTGGAAAGGGGATGCCGCGGGCACTTGGGGTAATGGTCATGCTCGCTACGACCGCAGCGGCCAACCTTGTTGCCACACTCGAGGTGGGCGCGTGTGGCGCTTAGTTTGTGAGCCGACTCAGTTGAGTCGGCTCATTTGTCGCTGATGGCGAGGGGGTGGGTGGTGAGGTCGTTTAAGCGACAGATACGCCGGATCGTGTTGTCCCGCGGCATCGCCTTTCAACAGACACCAACTCATCCGCGGATTTCGCTGACTCTACACATGGACAACCGATTCCGGCGCATGGTCATCCAACTGCTGAATCAACTCAATCCACGGACCTCTCTGTCATGACACCGACGAACGGACTGGATCCAAGCCCGCCCATTTGCGTCAATTCATCGGCTCCGGAGGCCGATATATACAAATATATACTAAGCATGTTATATTGTCAATAGCAGTGACAGAAAATATTCCGGACTCCATCGTATCATTTG
>JANLTA010000559.1:0-7302 GCA_031362705.1 Gemmataceae bacterium
CGGAGCCGGCGAAGGCGTTCGTCAGGTTAGCCAGCATTGTTGCGGAACAGGCGCAATTGGCGAAGAGTGCTGAACGGTTGCCGGAAGTTGAGTTGTAAAATATCAAGCCGCGCGGCGATGGGATCGTTCGACGACCATCGCAAGTGTTTCGTCGGCTAAAGCGCGATAGTCTTCCGCGCCGGGACAGCGTGGGGCGTATTGAAAGATGGATTGTCCGAACCCGGGGCACTCGGCCAATTTGATGTTGCGACGAACCCGTGTTGAAAACACTTGAGCCGCCGCCCACGGTACGTTTTGCTTTCGGCTCTTATCCAGGTAGCCATCCAAATCGCGAATGACTTCGTGCGCCAATTTGGTCGACGCTTCGTACAGACAAATCACAATGCCGCTGACCCGCAACGATGGATTGATCCGGCGAGCCACCAGCGCGGTTGTTTCCAATAGCTTGCCCAAGCCATGCAGGGCAAAGAAGTGCGGCTGCAGCGGGATGAAGACTTCGGTCGCTGCCGACAGTGCATTCAGCGTCAATACGCCCAGCGACGGCGCGCAATCCATAATGACGTAATCGAACTCTTCGTTGTCTTGCGTCAGCGCGTCGCGCAACAGCACTTCGCGGCCGACCACGCCGGCTAACTCAACCTCGGCGGCGGCCAAGTTAATGTCGGAACCAACCACGCACAGGCGATCGGCGACAATTGTCCGGGCATCGGCCAGCGGTCGATTGTTGACCAGCACATCATAAATGCTCGGGCGGTCCTCGTCTGGCGACAGGCCAAGGTGCGTGCTGGCATGGGCCTGGGCATCCAAGTCGAGCACGCAAACACGTTGCCCGGCTTCCGCGAGTGCGGCAGCCAGGTTGACGGCGGTCGTAGTCTTTCCGACTCCGCCTTTCTGATTGAGGATGGCAATTCGGCGCATGGCGCTTCTCCCTTAACCCGTGGGGAATAGCCGCGATGGGCGAGTTTGGCAACGGCAATCGGCTTACGCCTGTGGCAACATCGATTGACGATCCTTGGCAATGCGAATCGCGCCGAGGGCCGGCTCGTTTATCATGGAAACGGGTTGTGGTATCACATCACGGTCGGCAAGGGCCAGCATTACGGTCTCGCGATAGTATTCGCTGCCGAGCAGCGTGCCGCCCGTCATCGCCAGTGGCAGATTCGTCAAGTCCAGTGAGAGTGTTTGAGCGGCCGCGACGATCATGTGGGCCAGCTCACGCGCCTGTTCGCGCACGATATGTTGGGCGGTGGCGTCTTCATCGCGCGCGGCACCAAGCACCACGGGCGCCAATGCGGCAAGCTGCGTGCGGTCGCGGCCACCACGGTAGATCGCCGGGATAAACTCGGACGCCTTGGTCAACTCCATCGCGGCCAACAATCTCCCGACAAGTTGTGTTGCCGGACCACGACTATCGGCAGCTTTCGTGGCGGCATTCAATCCAGCAACTGCGATAGCGTAACCGCTGCCTTCATCGCCAAGAATGAAACCCCAGCCGCCGGCGCGAGTCATTCGTCCATCGGGTGCGCGGGCCACAGCGATGGAGCCGGTGCCCGCCACCACGGCGACGCCCCAACCATTTGGCGTGCCGGCCGCCAGAAGCAACGTGCCATCGTTCGTCACTTCGCACCAGTCAGCGACGCGGTGCTTTAATACCCAATCGTGAATCAGCGCCTTTTCCTGTGGACGGTCCGCGCCGGCCAAACCGAGACACACCGAGCCGACAGTCGTTCGTGGACGCCCGGCTGCGACAAATGCTTGTGCAATTGCTCGATCCAGTGCATCAAACGTCCGTGCCAAACCAACGGCTTGCAGATTCGATGGTCCCGACTCGCCGCGGCCCAGGATATTCGTGCCATCACTCAACAGCGCAATGGTATGCGTGCCGCCACCATCAATGCCGAGGATCAGGTTCGCATCGGTGGGGCCATCGGCGCGTGGACCCAACGCGTCCAGCGCATCACGCACTCGGCCACCCACGATGAACAACTGTTGCCGTGCGGCACTCGCCTCGACCTTGGCCGCGTGCATCACCAGCGCGGTCTTCAATTCGCCGGCGGCACGTTCCAGCAAGTCGGCCGCTCCGCTTTCGTCCAAGCCGGTGATCGTGCGGATAATGCGATTCGCGCGGGCCTTCAACTTGGTATTCGTTGCCCGCATATCCACCATCAAATTGCCGAACGTCTTGCCGCTGCGCACCATCGCGCCGGTGGTCAATGCATTGAGTATCAACTTGGTCGCGGTGCCCGCTTTGAGCCGGGTTGAGCCACTCAGCACTTCCGGGCCAACTATTGGACAAATCATCAAATCAACAAGCGGGGCTAACTCGGAATCATCGTTGCATGCCAGCCCAATCGTATAAGCACCCAGCGACTTCGCATACTTGGCAGCGCCCAACACATAGGGCGTGCGTCCACTTGTTGCGATACCGACCAACACATCGGCGGCGGTGAACTTCGCTACGCGCAGGTCTTTCTCGCCCTCTTCCGGATGATCCTCCGCCCCTTCAACAGCCCGGGTCAGCGCGGCTGGCCCACCGGCAATCAAGCCGACAACCATTTCCGGCGGTGTGTTGAATGTCGGCGGGCATTCCGTCGCATCGAGTACGCCCAGCCTGCCGCTGGTGCCCGCGCCGACATAAATCAGTCGCCCGCCCTTGGCCAACCGATCGGCAATGATGTCGATGCCGATCGCGATGGCCTCGCATTGCATGGCGACGGCGACGACGGCCTTGTGATCCTCGGCATTCATCAGCCGCGCGATTTCCAGCGGCGACATCTCGTCGAGCCGGGCCGATGCCGGGTTACGCGCTTCGGTGGTGAGGTGATCCATGTCCGATTCCGAGTAGTGTCGCAGTTTGGTTTTCTTCGTGCTTCCTTCGTGCCCATTGTTTCTTTGTGGTTTGTCTTAAGAACTCACCACAAAGACACAAAGGGCACGAAGGAAAGCACAAAGAAGACGAATTCACTTCATTCCCGTCGATTTCTTGCGCCGTAGCAAACTGAGACACCACGGACCATCGAGTTCCCTTGACGCCAATAGACCATACGGTCTATCATTAGATCGTTCGGTCTGATTGCTGCAACGGGATTCGGGCGTGCCTAAGACAACCGCGAAACTTAGACCATCGCGCAATGGCGTCGCCCGGCGTCATCGGGTGGATGTCGGCGCGATTCGCCGGGCCGAAATCATCGACGCGGCGGCGGCCATTATCGCGGATAAAGGGATTCAGAATCTATCGCTATCGGAAATTGAAGCGCGCACCGGCATGAGCCGCGGACAACTCACATATTACTTCCCCGAAAAAGAACGCATCCTGCTCGCGGTGTTCGACCGCACAGTGGCACGGATGCGAGCGCGGGTCACACTGCAACATCCATCGAAATTACGCGAACCCAACCAACACATGGGCGATGTCCTCCACATGATCATGTTTCTGCCCATGATGCCCGAGTTTGTCAGCCTACAATACACATTCCTGGCGCAAACCGGGCACCGCGATGATTTTCGCCAACGGCTAGCCGACTTGTATGAACATTGGCGAATGATTCTCATTGATGAACTGAACGCGGCACCGGGTCGTAAGCCCGCGCTGTCGGCCCGCATTCGCGCCAGTCTTTTTCAAGCGGTCGCCCACGGGTTGGCCGTGCAACTGGTCGCCGATCCGAAGGCGTTTGATCGCAAAGAAATGTTGAAAGTGTGCCAGCAGTTGTTTGCCATTGTCACGGGACCAAATCTCAAGCGATCCCCGGCCAAGTCCAAAGCGAAAGGGCGACGCCATGACTGACTCGACCAACCTGACCATGCGTGACCGCGTGGCCATGCTCCGGCTGCCCGAACAGGCCGACGCCCCGCAAGCCGGCAGCCGCGTCGGCTGGCTGCCGTGGACGCTGACATTGTTACTAGCGTTCAGCACGGCAAGCTTGTTCGTACGGTCACAGCGACCGCAACCCGTCGTCGCCGCGCCGCCGATTGCAGTAACACCGAACGATGGCACCGCACCGACCAAATCCGCGCCAATCACAGTGATAGCGCCCGGCGCGGTCGCGTTGGAGTCGAAGGGTTACATCATCGCGGCACATCAGATTCAAGTGAGTCCGGTCGAAGTCGCGGGGCGAATTGTGGAATTGAACATCGAAGAAGGCAAGCGTTTCAAAAAAGGCGACGTGCTGGCCCAACTCGATACCGCGAGTTACGAGGCGGATTTTCTCGAGGCCCAGGCCAACGTCGCCAACAACCGCGCCAAGCTGGAAGAACTCAAGAACGGCTTCCGGCCCGAAGAGATCGACCAGGCAACGGCCGAGTTGAAGGAAGCCGAGGAGGCACTCAAGCAAGTGAAGCTGCGATACGAACGCAATCAGAATCTTGGCTCATCGGCATTGTCGGTCGATGAGTTCGAACAATCGCAGTATGCCTACACGTCGCAAGTGCAAAAGGTCAAACGGCTGCAGAAGCAACTGGAGTTGATCAAGCTCGGCCCACGGCAGGAGCGCATCGACGTCGCCAATGCAGAACTCAAACAGTCGGAAGCACGGTTACGCCGGGCGAAGTGGCGGCTGGATAACTGCACCATTCGCGCTCCCGTCGATGGCACGATTCTCAAGAAGACGGCTGAGTTGGGCAACCTGGCCAGCCCGTTGTCGTTCAATGCGATATCACAGAGCGTCTGCGACATGGCTGATCTCAGTGATCTCGAAGTGGAACTGGAAATCCCTGAGCGCGACATCGCGCGAGTGATTCACAAAATGCCGTGCAAGATCTCGACCGACGCCTATCCAAATCGCTTCTACACGGGAGTCGTGGATCGACTGATGCCGATCGCGCTACAGAATAAAGCAGCGATCCAAGTCCGGGTGAAGCTGGCGATTCCGAAAGAGGAAGAAGGCATCTTTCTCAAGCCGGGCATGAACGCTCGAGTGACGTTTCTGCAACCAGAAAAAGACACGAGCGCGGAGGCAACCAAGTGACTGCCGCTCCCATTGTGAATGTCAGCCGGCTGTACAAGTCGTTTACCCGCGGCACAGAATCGATCGACGTATTGGTCGACCTGAACGTCGAGGTGGCTGAGGGCGAGTTCCTCGCGCTCATGGGTCCATCCGGTTCGGGCAAGACGACGCTGCTCAACTTGATCGCGGGACTCGATCAACCGACATCCGGTAGGATCACCGTGGGTGACCAGGTCATCTCATCAATGACGGAAAGCCAATTGGCCCGTTGGCGCACCCGCCATGTCGGCTTTGTGTTTCAGTTCTACCATCTATTGCCGGTGCTAACGGCTTACGAAAACGTCGAGCTGCCGCTGCTCTTATTGCCGCTGACGGCGGCTCAGCGAAAACGCCAAGTGTTGAATGCGCTGGAGTTGGTCGGTTTGTCCGACCGTATGCAACACCGGCCCGGCATGTTGTCAGGGGGTCAGCAGCAACGAGTCGGCATCGCGCGGGCCATCGTCACCGACCCGACCATTATTGTCGCCGACGAACCAACGGGTGATCTGGATTCCAAGTCCGCAAGCGAAATCCTCGACCTGATGGGTCTGCTGCGCGAGAACCTGAACAAAACAATCATCATGGTGACCCACGACCCACATGCCGCCGAACGGGCGCAGCGGATCGTGCATCTGGAAAAAGGCCGACTGGCGGCGGACACGACCAATGGCGACGAACCGGTTATCGCCTTCATCCGCTGATGGGAGTTTGATCGAGCATGTTGGGGTTGAAGATACTTGCTGTTTTGCTGCTGGGGCCATTCGCGCTTTTGCTGCCGTTCTTTGCCGTTCTCGGGCTGGCGGAACTGGCGATGCGCGGCTTTGGCCGGGCGACCGAAGGTGTTGCTTCGACCCTCCCTTCTCGCCTCGGATCATTTCTGTTGGCCGCCCCCAAGTTCGCCGTAATTGTCTTCAAGAGCATCCGCCGCAACTTGCTGCGCAGTTCGCTGTCATATTTGGCAATTTTCGTAATGGTGTTCGTGATCGCAGTAATATGGTCGATCCTCGGCTTTCTCGAATCACAAACGGCCGCAAAGGCGGGTAACTTCCGCGCGCTGGTCACTGATAAGTTTCAGATACCCAGCCAAATGCCGCCCCGTTACATAACGGAACTGACACGCGAAGTGCAAACGCTACCGGAAGCGGTTCGTCCTGACCCCGTCAAAGACGTCATGACCTGGAGCTTCGTCGGCACGTCGCTCGATCCGGATCCTGCCAAACGCAGCATCGACAACATCGTGTTTTTCTTTGCGATGGACCCGCGCGGCCTGCTCACCATGATGGACGACTTGGAGCAGGATCGGTTGCCGGCCGCCGAAGCCAAACAGATGCGCGATAACGTCAAGGCGATGCAGGACAATCTCAAAGGCATCATTCTGAGCGAAGAGAAGTTGAAGACTATCAATCGCCGGGTGGGTGATCGGCTGAAATGTTACTGTTTCCCGTCGTTGTACAAGGACATCGAGTTTGAAGTCGAAGTGGTCGGCACCTTTCCCAAGAGCGCGGGCCGCTACGACGGAAACGCAATCCTGAATCTGGAATACCTGCAAAAGTCGCTCGATACCTATGAGCGCACTAATCGCAAACCTCATCCGATGGCGGACCGGTACATCAATCTGTATTGGGTCCGTGTCAAGGACGAACCGACGATGCTGGCCTTAGCCGACATCCTCGACCAGCCGGGCAAGTTCGCCACGCCGCCGGTGAAGATCGAACGTGGCTCATCGGCAATTGCCTCGTTTCTTGACGCGTACAAGGACATCCTGGCGGGCATGCGCTTTCTGCTGGTACCCGCCATCGTTGCTGTCATGATCCTGGTTATCGCCAATGCTATTTCGATCAGTGTGCGCGAGCGGCGACCCGAGATGGCCGTGCTGAAAGTTCTCGGCTTTCAACCATGGCAGATTCTCGTGCTGGTCGTGGGTGAGGCTTTGCTGCTCGGCGCTCTGAGCGGCGGCTTGTGTACGACGATGGCGTACTTCGGCGTCAACTCCATCGGCGGTATTCAGTTCCCCATTGCCTTCTTCGGCAAGTTCTTCATTCCGTGGTCGGCGTTGTGGTGGGGGCCCGCCCTGGGGTCGCTGGCTGCCGTCGCGGGGAGTTTCCTGCCGGCATGGTCGGCGCGTAGCGTGCGTGTCTCCGAAGTGTTCGCGAAGATCGCATAATGGAGTCGCCGATGGCCAGCGCTTTGCAACTCGCGCCGAAGATCAACATTAGGCCCATGCCGAATCTATTGGTGATGGCTTGGCCCGCTTACGACTTTGTCCGCCGCTTCTTGCTGGTGTTAATCAGCATTCCTTTCATTGTGCTGCCAGGCTTGC
>JANLTA010000865.1:0-6927 GCA_031362705.1 Gemmataceae bacterium
TTAACAGGACGACCACCATGCCACTGCCGAAGATGTTCCGCTGGCTCCGCACTGGCAAACTACAACCCCATCGTAATCCGCCACGCGCGATGCCGCGATTGATGTCGTTGGAACGACGCGAAGTACCAGCCGGGTATGTGGCGTCCGGAGCCGGCCCTGGCGGGTTACCCGGCGTGTCCATTCGCGTCGATATACAAGACGCAATCGGTGGCTCGGCACCATCGCCACTCGGTGGACCGGCAGCACCACGAAGCGATGGCAAGACCGAGACAATTTCGCAGCAATTCTTCCCGTTCAACACAGGATTCCGCGGTGGCGTTCACGTCGCTACCGGCAATTTTGACGGTGCCTATCAGACACCGGATTCGTTGGTAACTGCGGCCGGCCCGGGCGGCGGACCGCACATTATCGTTTGGAACATGAGTCAGGACGCTAGCGGCCGCATTGTGACAAATGGTATTCGTGATCAGTTCTTTGCCTACGATGCGCGCTTCCGCGGCGGTGTGACCGTAGCCTGCGGTGATCTCGATGGCGACGGACGAGCGGAGCTGATAACTGGTGCTGGGCCGGGCGGCGGGCCGCATGTGCGCGTATGGAAGGAGATCAGCGGGCACTTCACGATGGTCAACGAGTTCTTTGCTTTTGACGCCAGCTTCCGTGGCGGCGTCAATGTCGCGTCAGGGCAGGGGTACCGAACTGTGGAGCAACGCCGTTTGACGCTGGCGGCACAGTTACCGGACAACTTTGCGGTCACGCCCTACGATGATATCCCGACGCAACAACCCGGCTTGGGCGCGGGAATCCCGTTGATCGGCTTCGATGTTCCTACTGCTCCCGGTGGCTCCGCCGGTTTCGGACCGGGTGCGGGGTATACGTTGCCAAACGGCATCGTCGGACATTTGGACAACATGCTTCGACCGCTGCCGTACATCACGACGGCCGGCGGTAGCATTCAATACAACTCCGGCAACCTTCTCAACCAGTTTGGCGATATTGTCTATCGGCCCAATATCTACGTCCCGCCGCAGTTCACGAACACGAACGGAATCGGCGACATTGTATTCGCAAGTTGGGCGGCCGGGGATCCAACGTTCCCAGGTGCCCCCTTCGTGCCAGACGTCGTCTACGGCCCGTTTGTGCGCTTGGCACCGGCGTTTAATGGTACCGAGATGATCGAGCGCGTAACGCGATTGACCTCCGCGCCAAACGCTGTCACCTTCAGGAATCAACTGGTCATCGGTGCCGGACCTGGCGGCGGCCCACACGTCAGGGTTTTCGATTTCGCCGGGACGGCCAATGGCGCACTCGTCAACAATGGCGTCGGCAAAGAGTTCTTCGCATTCGATCCGAGTTTCCGCGGCGGCGTTAATGTGGCTATCAATGATGTGATCGCGAATCCGGCGTGGTACAGCTATGGGAATGCGACCACAACCCCCCGGGAGCCCAATCCCAACATCCCCCCGCGCACACCCGGCCGACTCGATTACACGGTGCCGATGAACACGCCGATCCCGTTTATCGTCGATACCAATGGCAATAGCGGGTCGCAAGTGTTCCTTGAAGCGCCGTTCGATACCGATTTGTACAGCCGCTACAATTCCGAAATCGTCACTGCCATGGCCAGCGGTGGCGGTGAAGTACGGGTATTCGGCGACTTCAACCCGCCGGTTGCAGACACTGTGAACCCACTGTCCGATACGGCACCGGCACGTAGGACGCTACTTTCTCAGATCAATTTGCAAACCTACAACGTTGACCTACCACAAGCGACGGTTCCTACTGCACCACTTGGTGGTTACAGTGGGTTTTCCTTTACAGGTTCGTTTGTGCGCGGAATTGACAATCAATTCCGAGGCGGCGTCAATGTCGCTGTGGCATCCCTGAACTTCCTCGGTAATTCCGAGACACGATTCTATGGATTTGGGCCTGCCGGAGGTGGAGGGCCAATTGCCACTAATCCTGTCCTCGGGACGGTTGTCTTTGGTGCCGGTGTGACACCAGCGGATCAGGCAAACCGCGGATCGCGAGTTCGCATCTTTGACCAATTGTCGCCAATACCCGCGTATCTAAACGACTTCGGACCGCGAGACGACTTCCAGGCGTTTCCGGCCGATCCAAACGCTCAAGGCGCTTCGGTGGCGTATGGCTATGGACGACTCCCTGAGCCGAGCCTGTCCGCGTCGTACATCAACTATGCAGCCGGCGCGAGTGGAGCGATTCCAACGAATACGACCATCGCTCCAGGTACGTTCGGACCCGCGGCCAACTTGGCACTTTACATGCCTCCAACATCCTCCAGCCCGCTACTGGTCACACTGTGACGACTCGGACATCAAATGATCATGGTCGCGCCGAGCAATCTCGGCGCGACCTTTTCGTTTTTGCTCGACAGGCATATTCTCATTGTCAGATTCGCTTTTTCGGCGAAGTCCACTGGCATAGATCAGGTCAAGACCATGACCGCCGAAGAAATTGCGGACTTGCGCCGCCAGCGTTACAACGCTACGGTGGAACTACTGGTCAAGCCGCATCCCGAGTTGATGCTGATTCGGGTGCGGCCGGACTTTCCGATTCCGAAGCATGAACCTGGACAGTACACGACGCTGGGACTTGGGTATTGGGAACCGCGATTTCCTGGCAGCCAGGAGGAGACGCTTAAGGCCGGCGATGAAGCACGACTCATTCGCCGCGCTTACTCGATCAGTTGCTCCGTGCTTGACAAAAGCGGTGCCATGCTCGACACAGAGGCGCAACCGTGGATCGAGTTTTACGTCGTGCTGCTAAAGGAGAGTGGCAACCCGAATAAGCCGCCGGCATTCACGCCGCGGCTCTTCATGCTTCGCAATGGCGACCGTATTCAACTTGGCGAAAAGTTTACAGGGCATTTTACGCTCGAAGGAGTCAAGCCGACTGACACTGTGCTTTTTCTCTCCACCGGTACGGGGGAGGCTCCACACAATTACATGCTTTGGAAACTGTTGCGCGACAAGCATCCCGGCCAGATCCTGGCAGCATGTTGCGTCCGCTACAAGCAAGACCTGGCATACGCCGCCGTGCATGACACATTGATGCAACGTCATGCCAATTACACCTACATTGGGCTGACCACCCGTGAAGCCGTCGTCGACCAGAAAGTATACGTTCAGGATCTGATCACATCCGGCGAGATCGAGCGGCGAATTGGCCGCGACCTCGACCCGGCCAACACCCACGTCTTTTTGTGCGGAAACCCTAAGATGATCGGCATACCCGAAAAGGATGCCGCGACGGGCCAGCGTGTTTATCCACAGCCGGTCGGCGTCATTGAGCTTCTGGAAGCCAGGGGTTTCCGTTGCGACGATAAAACCCGCGGCAACATTCATTTCGAGAAGTATTGGTAGGCAGGGGAGCGCGGCGTGGACGGCGATTCGATCGGCGGCTACCGAATTCAGAACCTTTTGCAGACGGGGCAAACGTCGCAGGTGTTTGAAGTCGTTGAAATGCAGAGTATGCGCCACTTCGCGATGAAGGTGCTCTTGCCCGAAGCGGCCAAAAACTCCGACCACCGCAAGACTCTTTTGCACGAGGCAGAAGTCGGCAAGAAACTCGCGCACCCGAACGTCATCAAGATCATCAACGTTAACAAAGACCAGAACTTGCCTTTCTACGTGATGGAATTCTTTCCATCCGGCAGCCTCAAAATGCGCATTCAACGAAAGGAAATGGCTTTCCTGCATGAGTTCGGCGACAAGATTGTCAAACAGACGGCCACCGGACTGGCATATATGAATGCCAGCGGCTGGATTCATCGCGACGTCAAGCCTGACAACATCCTCGTCAACTCGCTTGGCGAAACCAAGCTCATCGATTTTGCAATCTCGTATCAGCCGCCGAAAGGCATGGCAAAGTTTTTTTTCCGCAAGGGCGGTAAGGCACAGGGAACTCGAAGCTACATGTCGCCGGAACAGATTCGCGGCGAGATTCTCGATGCTCGTGCGGACATTTATAGTTTTGGTGCGACCTTTTACGACGTGGTTGCGTCTCGGCCGCCGTTTCGGGGCAAGGACTCGCAAGATCTACTTGCCAAGCACATTGCTGAAAAGCCGGTGCCTCCCAAACAACTCAATCCTGACGTAACTGATGAGTTCAATGCCCTGATACTCCAGATGCTGGCCAAGAAAAAAGAAGATCGGCCGCGTGACTTTCACGAAGTCCTGATGAAGCTGCGAGGCATTCGTGTGTTTAAAGTCCATCACGCGCCGAAATCGAAGGCTCAAGCGACTTGATATGGCCAACAACTGGCTGCCATTCGAAAAAGACATTTCCGACCTGGAGCAAACGCTCAACGGGTTGGAGCAGGTTGGCCATTCGGACGAGTCACGGCGAGTTCGCAAGGAGCTGCACGCGCTGAAGCGTCACCGCTACGGCAACCTCGACCCCTGGGACGCTGTGCAAATCTGCCGGCACCCAGATCGACCGCAAACACTGGACTACGTCAATTTGATTTTCGACGAATACGTCGAACTGCACGGCGACCGCGCTTTCGGCAACGACCCCGCGCTGCGGACCGGCCTGGCCCGTATTGGCGATTACAAAGTCATGCTCATCGGGCATCAGAAAGGCCACACGCTCAAAGAACGCACCGAGTGTTTCTATGGCTGCGCCCATCCCGAGGGCTATCGCAAAGCCATCACCAAGATGAAATTGGCCGCGAAGTTTCGGCTGCCCGTGATTTGCCTGATTGATACGCCGGGTGCCTACCCGGGCATCGGGGCAGAGGAGAGGGGTCAGGCTCAGCTTATCGCCAACAACATTCTGGAGATGTCGCGGCTGCCGACTCCGGTAGTTTGTGTTGTCATTGGCGAAGGTGGTTCTGGAGGCGCTTTGGGCATCGGCGTCGGTGATCGCGTCAGCATGTTGGAGCATGCGTACTACTCTGTCATCAGTCCGGAAGGCTGTGCCGGTATCCTTTGGAAAGTCGCGGACGATCAGACCAAGCCGCGGGCCGCGAACGCACTGAAAATGACCGCCAAAGATCTGCGTCGTTTTGGCGTGATCGATGACATCATCCCCGAGCCGCTGGGCGGAGCACACCGCGATCCCCGGGAGATGGCCAACGGCCTGCGCAATTACTTGTTGCGCTGTTTGCGTGAACTGCGTGGGCTGCCAACCGATCTACTTCTTGAGCAGCGCTTCCAGAAATTCCGCCGCATGGGCGTCTTCGAAGAATCCAATTGATCACAAAATGCCGTGCATGGCCAGCTTGAGATTTTACGTTCGACTTAAACATAACGGTCATTATCGGACGTTGGCGCGGCTGATTTCTACGTCCGTTTTTCAGTCTCGTAAAGTCCGATAATGAATCTTATGTATAATTCGCGCCAGATGACTCGATTTGTGGCGCGGACTCGAGTTGCCAACGTCACCAGTTCGCCGACGACAATTTCCCGTGGTTGATCGACAGAAAATCCTGGTTGCAGTTAACCGAGTTCTTAACTTGCTGCAAGTGTCCGTTTCTTGACTCAGGTCAGCGATTTGTCGGTTTGGAAGCAGTAACGCAAATTGAAAAATGTTGCGAGAAAGGCCCCCTGCCGAAATGCTATTTTGGCCAAGAATTGACGACGTGTGGCCGACGCCGTTGCAAACCTGCGCCAGTTCAGATCCTGAACAGAGAGAGTCGGATTCGTCTGAGGATTGCGGAATCCCGTGCGCGTTTTTGGCATTCGAGTTGAGCACGTCGGCGGGGACTGTTTGGAATGGGTTGTCTAGATTGGCGTGTGGGAGCAGGTGAACTGATCGGCCGCAAAGGAACTCAGAAGAGCCGCAAGAGGCAACTAGTCACGATTGCACTCAGGGCGTTTCGCAACATTTTCCCGCCCGGACTCATCAATCATATCAAAGGCCCCTGCCGACAGTGATCGTGGCCCTCCTGCCGGAGTGCCGCGATGTGATAATGTAAGTGCATGTTCACGGCCTGGCTCACGACCTTCATCGATCGCATCGCGCGAAGCATGCCAGCCGACTCGTGGCTCTCAATGCCGCTTCAAGTCCGCGCTTTGCTGGCAATCCTGCTGCTCTCTGTGATCTGCGGCACCGTCGGCGCGTTAGTCGTTGGCAACCGCATGGCATTCTTGAGCGACGCTTTAGCCCATTGCGCATTTGCTGGCGTAACAGTTGGTCTCTTGCTTTCATTCGCCGGCAACTTCGTCGAGCAACAAGATTGGATGATTCCCACCGTAATGGTGAGTTTCGGCATCCTCGTCGGACTGGCTATCGCCTTTGTCCGGGAAAATACGAGCCTAGCCAGCGATACGATCATTGGCGTGTTTTTTGCGTTCGCGGTCGGTTTGGGCGTCATGATGATGGGTGCTTTGCGGCGCAATACCTACCTGACGCCGGAGTCTTTCCTTTTCGGCAGTATCCTTGCAACCGAGGAAAGCGACATCATAGTACTGATGGGCTTGATGATTGCTAACGTGGTCGTGATAGGTTTCTCATATAACGCGATCGTGTTTGCCAGCTTTAACCCCAGCTTGGCCCGATCCCGAGGCATCCGCGTCCGGCTGTGCAACTATGTACTAATCGTTCTGCTGGCACTGATCGTCAACCTCTGCATCAAGGTCGTTGGCGCGCTGCTCATCAATGCCCTGCTCGTGGTACCGGCGGCGGCGGCGGCCAATATCGCTCGCAGCAGCCGAAGCATGTTTTGGTGGACGGTGGCCGTGACATTGTCGGCCGGGCTACTCGGCCTTTTTCTTGGTAATGTCATTGAGATTCCCATTGGTCGCGGCGACCCCCTGCCATTGCAGATTCCCGGTGCCATTGTGTTGCTGTGCGTCGGGGCGTTCTTCGTATCCATGACATTGCGCATGATTCGCGAACAGCGCCGACCCGCCCTGCCGATCTGACCTTCGAGGAGCATCGTGGAAGAAAAAGCCAAGGACTTTA
>JANLTA010000874.1:0-1595 GCA_031362705.1 Gemmataceae bacterium
CGGCCAATCCCTCGATTGGGTCACCCCCGATGAATGTCGCAACTACCTCCGCCACGCTGGCTACACGCTAGAATGAAAATCAAAATGCTCTAGTGTCGATCCGAACGGCTTTCTTTGTGTTATCTTTGTGCCCTCTGTGACTTTGTGGTTAATCTTAAGAACTAACCACAAAGTCACAGAGGGCACAAAGGAAGCACGAAGAAGACAGTATTTTCCGTCGAGCCGCTATTGCCTCATCAACTCCTCAGCACTCATGGCGAAATTACTGAATTGCATCGCGTAATGCCGCTCGAACCAGTCGCGCCAGTGTGCCGGTTGTTCGGTTTCGTAATCGGGTTTGGTCACCAAGGTGTTGCCGAACACGGTGCGCCGCATCTCGCCGTTATCCACGATAATCTGCCCCGCTTTGAGGACATAGCGCGGCAACGTGAACATCGTCTTTTGATCGGCACTCGGCGCGTAGATAGTCACATCGGCATCTGCACCGACGCTGAGGTGACCCTTATTATTGAGTCCAAGGATGCGAGCCGGAGCCGCCCGGGTGATGATGGCGATTTCGTTCATCGAATACTCGCGGTCAAGGTTCGGCAGCACCGTGCGCTCGCGCAGCTTCGCCGGCAATCGCGCCAATACCTCACGGCGGGCATCGCGGCTCATCAGCAACTGCACGATCTCCGGGTACGCCAGGAATGATGCGCCGTTCGGGTGATCCGTGGTCAAGGCGATGCGCCACGGGTCGCGCATCAGTAGAAACCACTCCAGGCCAATGGCCCATTGGATAGCGTTGACCATGCTGGCTTCGCGGTAGCTAATCGGCACGATGCCGCAGCCGGCTTCGCATTCGGTATCGAAATCGATCCAACGCCGGCCGGTGGCGCGATGGAGGAAGTAGCCGACTGCGCCATCGCCTGTCATTGCCGTGGTTTCGCCGAACAGCACCTGACCGACATCGACCGTAATGTTGGTGTGCGCGTTGACATAGTCGGCCAGTTCCGTGGTGTGCGATGAAAAACCATCCGTGTCGCCATAACTGTGAAACTGAATGTGGGTGAAATGCCCGCGCCGGCCTTCGATGGCTTTCATGCTGGCGAGCGTCGTTGTCCAGTTACCGGGGCGGCCCAACTCCGCGCAATGCACATGGACCGGGTGCGGTAATTTCAATTCATCGACAGCGGTCGCGTAAGCCGCCAAAACCTGGCGTGGTGAAATGCCGTATGGTGCGACTGTATCATCCAAGCCGCAACGGTTGACGCCATGCTTGTATGCTTCGACGCCGCCGGGATTGACTAGCTTGACGCCGTAACCATGAGTGGCGCGTAACATCCACGCGATGAATTCGCGCAGGCGTTCTGTCTCACCGGCGGCAATCTGTTCGAGAGCAAACAGATGATCGCCCAGCGACAACAACATGCCGGCATCGACCACTGGCGTGTCGGCAAATTCCAGGTGCGCGTGACGCGCACCCAGCGGCGGCACGGCAGCGTCTATCGCCGTCGTGTAACCCAACCCGGCATACAACGTTCCGGTAACAAACGTACTTGGCACACTGCCAGCTGTTCCCGAACGTTGGTTCGGTGTTCGCCAAATGGGATCGG
>JANLTA010000883.1:0-3294 GCA_031362705.1 Gemmataceae bacterium
TTGCCCACGCACGCCGAGCTTGACGCCCTTGCATGCTTCCCCGAACTTGTTCCGCCAGGTGCGCGGCGATGGCGTAGGCACCGGGTCGAGCATATCGGGACGGACCACGCGAAAGTTCATGGCGCCACCATTAGCGGAAGAGCGTCGAGCCAAAGGCCGACGGCGTAAAGCGGTTGCGGCCCACGGCGACGATATTCGGAACCAACTCCAGCGTGAAGCCGAAGTTATTCAGCAAGGCGTTGTAGGTGATGCCGAAGCTCGTGGTCAAATCGCTGCCAATTCGAGTCACGACGAGTGAGTTCGAAAGACTCTGTTCGGTGCCGAAGTCGTATGTCGAGGAACCGGTCAGTGCGTACTTCGGGCTGAAGATATACGTCACAGCGGCGGTGAGCGCCCGGCTATCAAGTGGATCGATCACTCGGTATCCAATGTAGAAGTTGGTGCGGTCAGCGCGATTCAAGTACGCGCCCAGTGTGAAGATTCTCGCTCCATTGTCCTGTGGATCGTATAGACCACTCGACACGATGGCTGTGCGGTCGCCGATGTTCCATACGGTGTCGTATTCAAGAAACGCGGCGCTTTTGCCAAAGTTGTCGCGGGTCGGATTCGGGAAGAACGACGCCGAAAGGTCGAGCGTGAGATAGTCCACGACATGTTGCATGCCGGGATAGCCGCGCTTGGTCTGCCAGCGCTGGCGAATATCGGCCTGCAAGACTTCAATCGTGTCGAGCGTGTCCACGCGATTATCGACGATTCGACGAATGGCATAGGTTTGCGGATTGAAGATCGGCGAGTTCACCAGAAAGGCGCCATTGGCCGGGTTCAGTGCGACTTGCCGCGGTGTGATGTCGCGCAGCGCCTGGTCGGTAGCGTCATCATTCAGGCGATCCAATTGCGGGGAGCTGGAGTACGGCTCATTCGACTTGGCAATGTAGTAGTTGCCGCCAAGTACGATTTTGTGATTGATGCCGCAGAGGTTAAACAGGTCGCTTTGCACGTCGGAGTAGATGCGGGTGAACGGGATGCTGCCGCGAACACCGCCGCCGCCATAAACTCGGCCAGTCGTATCTCCGTTGAGATCGCGAGTGTAGGCTGTCAGATCCAACATGCCGTATGGCACGACTTTCACCGGACCAAGATTGAGCGGCAAGCTCAGATCCTGGTTGAGGTCGAATCGGCCGGTGTCGTCGCGCACATCGGTGTTCAAGTATGCGAACTGCGGCTCTTTCGTCGGCCGCAGGATGCCGTAGCCGGCGCTGGCGCGGGCGTTGTACGTCAGCAACTCGAATGGCGAAAGTCCCAACGCCTGGCCTTCCAGCTTCGGCAGCCAGATGTCTTCCGTGACCCAATTGCGGATGTTGGGTTTGACCAATCCGGTCGCAGCGAAGTTGTTCCGCTGCCATTTCAGGTAGGCATAAGTTTCCTGGTTGAGATCGGTGTCGAATTCCTGCTTGTAATACTGCTCGATGAAGTTGGTATCGCGGATGAGTGCCAGTTGGCCCTGGTACGTGAACTCATCAAGGAACACCTGTTGATGACGGGCGAGGATACGGCCACGAAAATCGGGATGGTCATCATTCTCGCCGCGACCGCCACCCAGCACATCTTTGCCCGTGTCGTAGATTCCGTAGGCCTTGATGTTGCCCTGATACGGGCCTGCGAGGCCAAACAGATCCTTGCCGGCGTATTGAAACTCAGTGCCCAATGTCGGGCCGCGCTTGCTGAGGTAATCGCTCTCCAGCGTCCAGCGCGTGTTCGGCAACGGATCGAGATGCAACAGACTGTACATGTTGTACGTCGTCAGGATTTGGAAACCGAAGACGCTGTCCTGCCGGAAACCGATGTTCTGCAATGGTCCAAGCGGCTCGTTGGCGTCGCCCTGAACCACGGGCAAGTAAAGGATCGGCACGCTTTCGACTTGCAGGACGACATTTTCACCACGCACCAGTCGTTCGTTGCCGGTGAGTGGCCGGCCCGCATCATCGAAGCGCGGCTGACCAAACAGTGTCTTCTTGGCGTATTCGGTATCCTCGACCGTGACATGACTCATGTGCAGCTTCAGGCCCGGGTCGGACGGCAACTTGCTTGCAAAGATGTCGGCCTCGCTGGCTTCGAAACGCTTGGGGCCAAGTTGCAACAGTTCAACCGCCTTGACATGCAGCAATTCGGGCAATGCCTGATCCCGGATTTCCAGGTCGGCGTTGATAGCCACGGCGATGTTGCGGCGAATGTCGTAATACACTTGCTCGGCACGAAGCTTGCGTTCTTCGCGGCCGGACTTGCTGCGGATTTGCACATCGCCAGCCAGATAGAACTCTTGTTCCTGCGACGACGGCAATCCACCAGGCGAACGCAAACGATCGAGCGTGCTGTTGGAATCGCCGCGGGTCCAGAAGACGAGTTGCTCAGCTTCGATGTCAAGTACGCCGAGGCCGCCGGTATCTCGGATCGTGAGTAGCACACCACCCGTCACGAGGATCACTTGCTCGCCGCTGGGTAGTTGAAACGCCCCGACCTGAAACGGTGCCGACGAACGCGGCGCGATGTTCAACTGCCGCGCTGCCGCACTTGGATTCGGGCCGGGTGCAGGCAAAAGCGGGCCTGACGGCAACGGCGACTGAGGCTGGGGCTGGGCCGCGGGCTGAGGAGATTGCCGTGATATTGATGGTGTCGAGCTTGGGCTGCTGATGGTCTTTATCGTTGAATAGCTGCTGGTTGGCGGTGACGTTTGCGGTGCGGCCAACAGCGTGGAACACACCAATGCCAGCGTGGCAATCGCCAGTGGCCAAGTTGTGTGCCGCCCTGTCAACGTTGCACCCTCCCACTTCGCGCCGGTCCCCCCGGCGCAGCATCTTCGCGCAGCCATCCCCACGATGAACGGCGGACCATATCCGGGGCTGTAAGGGTGTCAAGGTCAGTGAAAACCGACCCCGTCTGCCCATTGTTCGCCCCGTTGTGGCATCCTGCCGACGCAATCCTTGTTTGCCGATCCACGCGGCCGTTTGATAGCCGCGTCAATCACTGACACATCTTCCAGCCGACATGCGCCCTCGCGTCGGTCCATTGCTGGTGATGTCAATGCGCGCAGGGGTCCACACGCGCACGAAAGGTGATGCGGCGGGCGCTTCGTGTGCGAAGCACTTTTGTTCGCATCCCGAGAGTTCGGGACCGAATAGGGTGTCGCGCCTTCCGGTTGAACCGGAAGACCGATCTTGGTGCCACACGCGTTGTCGCGCGGGCGAGGGGTCCGCGCCGGGGATTGATGCCCCCGACCGGTGTCGCTGTTGGCGAGGG
>JANLTA010000892.1:0-2969 GCA_031362705.1 Gemmataceae bacterium
CGAACAACCCCAAACCGGTGCCATGCTGTTTCGTCGTGAAATATGGCTGAAACAACCGGTCGCGCTGGTCCGGCGGGATTCCCTGGCCATCGTCAGCCACATCAACAGCCACGCGGCCATCGTCAGCCGACGCGCTGATGGTGATCGCGCCATTTTTGTCCGTCGCATCGACGGCATTCAGCACCAGATTGAGAAACACTTGCACAAGTTGCCCGCGCACGCCGACCAAAGCAGGTAACTCGATCGGGATGTCGGTCGAGATTTGCCGGCTCTTGGTGCCGCGATAGTACTTGGCGATGGAAAGAGCTTCATCGACAATTTCGTTGACCGTTAGCCGCGTGCGCTCGGTGGAAGCAGGACGGCTGAAGTTCACCAATTCGCGCAGAATGTCGCGAATGCGCTGCAGTTGCCCGCCGGCTAGCTGCAACTTCTCCAGCACCGCGGGTTCAAGATCCCGGCGTTCCAGAAGTTGCACAATGGAACTCACAGCCGTGAGCGGGTTGCCAACCTCATGGGCAATCCCGGCCGCCAGCAAACCGAAGGCCGCCATTTTTTCCTGATGCAACACCTGGGCTTGGGCGTCTTGCAGTTCCTGCGTGCGCTCGACGATTCGCGCTTCAAGTAAAGTCTGATTCTCCTGTAAGGCCGTATTCAATCGCCGCAATGATTCGCCGACATGTTTGAGTAATCGGGCCATGGCGCTCGCGGCCCACGTGACCCAGACGAGCATAAGAACCATGAGCACAAGCACGAATGGCTCGCGCTGATCGACGGGCGATGCCGCAAACAATGCGGTGATGGAAAGGCAGTGCAGCGCGCAGGTGATGTAAGTAATGGTGATCGGATGGCGAATGGCGCAACAGATCAGCGAGAGGAAGTAGTAGTAATAAAATCGGCTGCCCAATCCGCCGTGATTG
Source organism: Gemmataceae bacterium (assembly GCA_031362705.1). Lineage (GTDB taxonomy): Bacteria > Planctomycetota > Planctomycetia > Gemmatales > Gemmataceae > JAIBBI01. Next base: position 918 of record JANLTA010000892.1, read on the forward strand.
TGGCATAGCAGGCCGATGAACAGCGCTTCCATGTATGAGACGGCGAGCGGATAGCGCGCGAGAAACACTCTGCCGCGCAGACTGAATATCGTATCGATCAGTGTGAATGCCAAGCCGATTGCGAGAATGGCGTTGAGCCGAACCTGATTCTCAAACGGCCCTGTGGTGTTGACATAGGCATAGCCCAGCACCAGACCCAGCCAGCGGATCTTGACGGCAATGTTCTCAGCAGCCAGCTCCCAGCGCGGCAACGTCAGCGGCGGGGTCATGCGGATAGTTTACGATAAGCCGCCAACCGCCACCGCGATTAGTAGTGCATTTTGGTACAATTTCCGCATGTCAGCGAACCAGAATATTGGTTTCGGGAGATTGAAAGCGCGGCGGGTTCTGGTGTTGACCGGACTCGCAGTTCTAAGCCTGTCAGTCGCCGTTTGGCTGGTGTGCTACGTCGATGTCGCACGAACTCAGGCTGTCGCCGTCTACGAATCGATCAATTTGGGCGACAGTAAAGAAAGCGTTCTTGCCAAAATGAAGTGCCATGAGGCACAATCGAGTTCTGTTGATCGCAAGCTTGGATGTTATAACTGGATGATCCAGCGTCGATTTGAGATTGAGGTGCGATTTGACAATAGTGAATGTGTAAAGTGCAAGTGGCTTTTGCAGCGACTCGAAAACAATGTTCCACAATGGTTAAGTAAAATCGCCTATCGAGTCGGCTATTACGAATTGCGCCAAGCGCCCTGAGCTCGTGAGCATTGTGTAATACAGGGCTAACTGACTTTTTTACATTGGCGGCTCAGCGCCAATCCCACGACGAGTCCGTTGTTTCACCCATGTCGATGAGCGCGTCATCGCCACGCCTCGCCATTTCTTGAAAGGCCTCGCGCCAGCCAGCGCGGGGTTTGCCAATTGGCGGGATCACCAGCGCGCCCTTACCGGTTTTCATTTCGATTTCGCCATCGGATGTCATTTGAATCTACTTCGCCGGCAGAATCTTCACCATGACCGCGTAGACGAGGCGATCTTTGTCCTTTTCGGTCTGGTAGCGAGTGAGGATGGGAAAGAACTTGTCGGGAACCGTGGCATAGGTGACTTCGCCGGCGTGCGGGGCTTTCACGCTGACGCGGACTTTCTTGTCCTTGTCTTTTGATTCCTGCGCGAGCACCGTAACATCGGCGGAGACATCATCTACGAGTTTAAACGATTGCTTTTGATTAAGGTGCAGCGTCTCTTTGCTTTGTCGGGCAATCTTCCAGCCGGTGAGCGTCTGATCTTTCTGGCGAATCTCTTCTGCGATCGGCTTTAATTTGGCGTCAACGACCTTGTGCCGATCACTGGCGAGAATCGCGACCACCGTGACTTCATAGTCCTCGGCTCGAAGCGAAGTCGTGGCGCCAATCATGACGTACATGGCCAAAACGTATGACATCAATTTCATCATGGCACCGGAGTCATTGAGTTCCACCAGATCGGTCGTTGTTTGTCGCCCGGCGGAACATTGGCTTTCGTCGGTGTCTCCGATGATTCGGCGGCCGTCACCCAATACTCGGTATCGCCGACCGTGACCAGGTCCAGCGGTCCGCCCAAAGGCAGTCGGCCCACGACGATCATATCCTCGTCGCCCTGCACGCTGAGGATATCAATCTCATCAGCACGGGCGATCTGAAAGGCGTCGCTGGCGGTGTACAAGCCGTTGATGTTGTGGTTAGCGGTCGGGAAAAAGTTGAAACCGACGGCAACCAGAAACAAAGCTGCAATAGCGGCTGAGGCAAGTGCCCAACGCGACCAACCGCGCTGACCGCTCGTGCGGTAGTTCACACCAGGCACTGCCGGCTGCACGCCAGCTTCAATCCCTGCCAGCACGCGACCCCAGGCGGCATCACTTGGCACGGGCGGGGCAATCTTTTGCCACAAGTCAGCATTCTTGTGAGTAAGACGCTGTTGCGTTTCCAGGTCGGCACGAAGCGTGGCGTCGGTAGCGATCCAGCCTTCGACCATAGCGCGGTCGGCGGGGCCAAGTTCACCATCGGCATAGCCGGCGAGGAGTTCGGG
>JANLTA010000920.1:0-5582 GCA_031362705.1 Gemmataceae bacterium
TCGCGTAAATCTCGTCATTCGTCATCGTTCAACCCTCTCTATGTGTAACGTCAATCCAATCACGGGGACACGGCCCCGAGGCTGAGGCCGCCATCGACCGTCAGCACCTGTCCTGTGATGTAGGCGGCGGATGGGCCGGCAAGAAACGCGACGACTTTCGCGATCTCGTCCGGTTCGCCGACGCGCTTCATCGGGATCACCTTCTTGATGAAGTCACCCGCTTTGTTGCGAATCGACTCCGTCATATCCGTGGAAATGAATCCCGGGGCAACGGCGTTCACCGTCACATTCCGCCCGGCGACTTCCACGGCTAGCGCGCGAGTGAAGGCGTTGATGGCGCCTTTGCTGGCCGCGTAGTTCGTTTGTCCCGCGTTCACGTGTTCAGCGGCGACGCTGCTCACGTTAATAATTCGACCGTATCGTTGCCGGAGGGCCATCTGTTCGACGGCCGCGCGACAAAACGAATACGTACCTCGAAGATTCGTGGCAATCACGTCATCCCAGTCGGCGTCGCTCATGCGCACGAAGAGGCCGTCGCGGATAATGCCGGCGTTGTTGACTAAGACGTCCAGCCGGCCCAATTCATTCACGACCCGTTCTACGATTTTCGTCGCCACACCGGGTTCGGACACGTCGCCCTGGATTGCCAGGGCCACGCCGCCATTTGACGTAAGTTCTTTCACCAGCGAGTCTGCGTGCTCCTGGCTGCCGCGATAAACGAAAGCCACTTTGGCACCATCGGCGGCCAACGCTTTCACGATTGCCCGGCCAATGCCGCGGCTGCCGCCCGTTACCAACGCGACTCGTTCCGCCAGTTGCATCGTTGCCTTATCGCTCCACTTGCAACCATTGGCAATGGCTGCGCAGCGTTTTCACGAGTTCTACATCGCGGTCGGCCCAGGCGGGATTCTTGTCCCGCAGGTTGTAACCGCCGAGGCTGAACGCGGCCGACACAGTGCCTTGCCCGTTGACCTCGCCTTTGCCCTTAAAGGCGAACTTCCCGTCGGTCTCGCCGACGTAGTCCACCACGACGTTCATCCGGTTGCCAGGGGCGAAAAACGTGCCATATTTGACGTTTTTCGCCTCGCGCAACACCAGTACGGTGGGATCGAAATCACGCATCAGTCGGACGAGCCAACTGGCGGATTCAACCAGGGCCTGCAACATCAGCACCCCGGGCATGACCGGGAAGCTGGGGAAATGGTCGGCGAGATACTCTTCACCGAGCGTCAGTTGCTTGCTGGCCCGCAGGGTCTTGCCTGGTTCTACGGCCAGGATGCGGTCGATCAGGTGGTAGCGCATAAAGCGTTGCCCTGTCGCCGTTTGGGCAGCCCCGTCTCTGCCGAAACCGAAGTTCTACTCCGTCGCCGGAGGGCCGACAACCCGAAACCGGGTCGACAAGCCGGCTTCTCCGCCGATCCTTCACAAATAGAGAGGTTTGGGTAACTTGGCCACCCCGTGCGGCCAGTCTCGAATTATGACCGACCCCGGCAGCCTTGTCGGAAGGGGTTCCAAGGTCTAGAACAAACCGTCTGCGATTTAGGCGGCACTATAAACAAAGTCGGAGCATACGGAATGGCAGCTCGGCGCGGCAAAGGACGACGCAAGGTAGGGCGCAAGAAACGGCGTATGCGCGCTAAGATTCGCCACCGCAAGTAGTTACTTCGATGTGACCCGAGCAAACTTCAGTGTCAATTTGGCGGATTTACCGTCGCGCTCCGTTTTGTGATTTTTACGCTAAGCCGCAAGCGGCTTAGGCCTCCGCCGCAGTTGCTGACAGTTGATATGGATTCAGCCGCACGGCGGATTCTTGCTTCTGAGCCGCGTGGTTGATGACTTGTAAGAACGCCTGGGCCGAGGCTTCGACGATGTCGGTGCTGACGCCGCGGCCACGTAGGACTTGGCCGTTGTATTCGCATTCGATTTGCGCTTCGCCGAGGGCGTCTTCGCCGACTGTCACACTTCTTACGCGGTAATCGTTGAGCTTCACTTTGATGCCGGCGATGCGTTCAATGCACGTGAAGATGGCGTCGATCGGGCCGTCACCCATGGCCGCGTCTTTCAGTATCTCTCCGTCCTTGCGCCACAGACACACGGCCGCCATCGGGATGGTCCCTGTGCCGGCGTTGGTCGTGAACGCTTCAAGCGTCCACATTGCGGAGGTCGAGCCTTTGTGCAGCAACGTCTCGGCCAGCGCTTCCACATCGGCGTCGTAAATCGTTTTCTTGCGGTCAGCCAGCGCCTTGAACTGATCGAAAAGCAACTGAAATTGCGCTTCATCCAGATGATAGCCAAGCTCGGTCACGCGCTGTTTCAGGGCGTGCCGGCCGGAATGTTTGCCGAGCACGATTTCCGTCTTGGGCAGGCCGACATCCTCGGGGTTCATGATCTCGTACGTATTGCGGTGCTTCAACATGCCGTCTTGATGGATGCCGGACTCGTGGGCGAAAGCGTTCTGCCCGACGACGGCCTTATTGCGCGGCACCGCCAGCCCGGTGATGTGGGCCAGCTTCCGGCTCGTCGGGACGAGCAGTTGACTATTGATGCCCGTGGTGATGCCGTACTGATCCGCGCGAGTGCGCAGAGCCATCACGACTTCTTCCAGTGCCGCGTTGCCGGCTCGTTCACCGATGCCGTTGATGGTACATTCAACTTGCCGTGCCCCGCCGACCACGCCGGCCAGCGCGTTCGCTACGGCCATGCCAAGGTCATCATGTGTGTGCGTGGAAAGAATGCACTTGTTCGCGCCGGGCACGTTCTTGATGATGCCGGCAATCATCGCTCCATATTCCTCCGGCGTCGCATAGCCGACGGTGTCCGGGATGTTGAGCGTCGTCGCGCCTTCGGCAATGACGGCCGCCAATACTTCATACAGGAAGTCACGATCCGACCGTGTGGCATCCATCGGCGAAAACTCGATGTCGCTAATCAATGACTTGGCTCGGGCGACGCATTCACGAGCCTTTTGCAGCACCGACTTGCGATCGGAACGCAACTGATGTTCAATATGTATGTCTGAAGTCGAGATAAACGTGTGGATGCGCGGCTTGGCCGAGTCTTTCACCGCCGCGGCCGCCCGATCAATATCGATATTCGCACAGCGGGCCAATCCACAAATCGTCGGACCCTGCACTTCGCGGGCAATCGCTTGGACGGCTTCGAAGTCGCCGGGCGACGCAATTGGAAAACCGGCTTCGATCACATCCACGCCCAGTGCATTCAGCGCGTGCGCGATCTCCAGCTTCTCGGCCAAGTTCATACTTGCGCCGGGGCTTTGTTCGCCGTCACGCAGCGTCGTATCGAAAATGACGAGCCGGTCGGTGGGCTTCGAAGTCGCCACGGAAAAACCCTCCCAATAAACAACGCAACCCCGAAACCTGCTCGGCTCCGGGGCCATTTAACGCATGCCGTTCATCGCAACCGCAGCAGGTGTCGCACGAAGTGAGTTTAGGCGATGCGGTTGGCTGTGCCTAGTGGCCGAACTTGTGCCAACCTGCGATTGCCGCAATCATTACATTAACCCCATGACGAACCCTCCCGACGATCTTGTTTCACTGCTCGAACGCCACGGTCAGGAACATTCGCTGGCCGGATGGAGTTTGCTCGACAGTGCGGAGCGAAGCGCCCTGATTAGTGATTTGCGCGAGCTTGATTTCGAGTTGCTGACCAAACTCTTCGCCGACCGCAATGTCACATATTCCGTACCGGCGGCGGAACGAATTATGCCTCTGCCGCAGGTGTTGCCTGATCAGGTGGACGCCGAAGCAAAGGTCTTCGGCGAAGCGGCGCTGGCGGCCGGCGAAGTGGCGGTCCTTGTCGTTGCAGGTGGCCAAGGTTCGCGGTTGGGCTTTGAGCATCCTAAAGGGTTGTTTCCTATTGGGCCTGTGACGGGCAAGAGTCTGTTTCAGTTTCATGCGGAAAAAGTCTTAGCGCGATCCCGTCGACACGGTCGGCCGATTCCGTTTCTCGTGATGACATCCCATGCCACCCACGCCGAGACGGAGTACTTCTTCGAGCATCACAGCTACTTCGGCCTACCCAAACAGGAAGTACATTTCTTTCAGCAAGGCACGATGCCGGCATTGGATCTGGAAACGGGTCAACTCTTGCTTGAACACCCCGGCCGATTGTTCGCCGGGCCAGACGGTCACGGCGGTACTTTGACCGCACTAGCCAAGAGCGGCCTGCTTGCGAAGCTGGCCGCGCGGGGCATCAAGCACATCTACTACTTCCAGGTTGATAACCCGTTGGTTCAGATTGCCGAGCCGCGATTTCTCGGACAACACATTCGTGCCAAGGCCGACGTATCCAGCAAAGTCATTCCCAAGGACGGCCCGCATGATAAGCTCGGCAACTTCGTCCTGATCGACGGGCAACTGTCGATGATTGAGTACAGCGACTTGCCAGATGACCTCGCGCGCGCGACGGAACCAGATGGTCAATTGCGCATCCGCGCGGGCAACCCTGCGATTCATATCTTCGACGTGGCCTTTCTGAAAAAGGTGACGGCCGGTGCGGCCGCCGGGCTGCCTTTCCATCTCGCCAAGAAGAAGGTGGCATATTGGGATCCGAGCAGCGGCGACGTCGTTCAACCGCAAAAGGAGAACGCCCTGAAGTTCGAGCGCTTCATCTTTGATGTATTGCCGCTCGCGGAACGGTACACGGCCGTCGAGACCAGTCGCCCTGATGAGTTCGCGCCGCTGAAGAACGCCGTCGGACCTGACTCGGCCGATACGGTGAAACGCGCCATGAGCGACTTGGCGATTTCATGGTTGAAACAGGCGGGCGTGCAAGTGGATACCGGCGCCACGATTGAACTCAGCCCACTGACGGCGTTGGAACCCGAGGATTTGCAGCCGGGCCGCGTGCCGACGGTGGTGGGAGATCGCACGGCTTTGTAAACGGCTATGATGAACTGATGCGAAATGCGTTCGCATGACATGAATTTGCCAAGTGTCGATGACCACCACACTCCTTGCCATGTTCTTCACCACCCCCGTTATCGCGCTTGCGACGGCGGCCGGGGCGGCGGCCGTACCGGTGGTCATTCATTTCCTCAACCGCCGGCGCTACCGCATCGTTGACTGGGCGGCGATGCGCTTTCTGCAGGCGGCGATCAAACGAACGACAAGGCGACTGCGTTTAGAACAATGGCTGTTGCTGGCTGTACGCACGCTCCTGATCTTGTTGCCAGTGTTGGCGATGGCTGCGGCGACGCCGTGGGCTGAACCTGTCTGGGCGCGATTGTTCCCCAATGCCGGCGGCGGATCGGCCTATGCCGGGCAGACGCATCACGTGCTGGTGCTCGATGGCAGTTTGAGCATGACGGCCCGTCGCGATGATGGTTCCGCTTTCGAGCGTGCCCAGGCCCTCGCCGCCAAGTTCATCCGGCAAGCGCACGGCGGCGATGGCTTCTCGTTGATCGTTCTCGGTGCCCCACCCAAAGTGATCGTGCCCGGCCCAGCCAACGACCCCGCGCGCATTGTCCGCGAAATCGAGGAACTGCGCTGCCCGCACGGGCAAGCTGATCTGTCGCAGACGCTGCAATTTGTTGAGGACTCATTCAGCCGGCAACCTACCCG
>JANLTA010000565.1:0-2768 GCA_031362705.1 Gemmataceae bacterium
ATGATTCCGGCGACGGCGGCGGCTTACTCAATAATGGCACGACCACACTGACCAACTGCACCGTCAGCGGCAACTCGGCCACCAACGGCGGCGTCATTTCCAATGCTGGCACATTGACACTGACCAATTGCACAATCGCGAACAACGCAGCCAACGGCGCGACGGGCGGCAACGGCGGCGGCATCGATAACAGTGGAACGCTGGACGTGGTTAACTCGACGATCTCTGGCAACTCCGCCAACTTCTTTTTCAATTACTACTACCCGTACAACTACGGCGGCGGCTACGGCGCCGGCATCAACAACGCAGCCACGGGAACTGCATCGTTGAAGAACACGATTGTGACCGGGAACAAACAGTCCTTCAATAGTTCACCCAGCCCTCAGCCCGCTGATATCGGCGGAACCGTCACTGGCACGAACAATCTGACCAGTTCCGTATCGGGCGGCTTAGTGGATGGCGTTGACGGCAACATCAGCAGCTTCACCCCATTGCTTGGAACGCTCGGCAACTATGGCGGAGCAACCGCAACCTTCCCGTTACTTCCCGGCAGTGTCGCGATTAATGCCGGCACTCCCACCGGCGCTCCGGCCACCGATCAGCGAGCTTTGGCGCGCGTCGGCACCGTCGATATCGGCGCGTTCGAAAGCCAAGGATTCACTCTCACGCCGGTTCCGGGCAGTACGCCGCAGACCGCGGTCATCGGCGCTGCTTTTGCCAAGCCGCTGACGGTCAACGTGTTGGCCAGCAACCCGGTCGAACCGGTGGACGGGGGCATCGTTAGCTTTGCCGTTCAGCCCGCGGCTAATGGCGCTTCCGCCTTCGGCCTTACCACCGCGGATGTCGTCATCGCCGCTGGCCAGGCCGGTGGCCTCAGCGTGGGACCAAACAACATCAATGGCACCTATCAAGTCGCCGTTTCCACTGCGAATGTTCCGGCAACCGCTTTTAACCTCACCAACAGTGGTTCGGTGGTCACGAGTTTCAAAGTGAATACGACCAGTGGCAGTCTCTTCCTTGGCGCCGGCGTGTTGAGCCTGCCGTTGGCCATCGCTTTCGCCAGCGCCGATCAAACCGGAAAGTCAAGCATCACCTTCGATGCCAATGTGTTCAAGACCGCCAAGACAATCGTCTTGTCGGGCGCGCAACTTGAGCTCAGCAATACGAAGCAACCCATGTCGATTACCGGTCCTAGCAAAGGCGTAACGATTGACGCCAATGATTTGAGCCGAGTGTTTCAGGTGAATGCAGGCGTCAAAGCATCGATGACCGGGCTGACTATCACCGGCGGCACGTCCAGCACCGACGGCGGCGGCATAGCAAACTTCGGCGCACTCACGTTGACCAACTGCACAATCACCGGGAATGCGGCGGGTGCCAGCAGCTCTTTCTCTTTCGGCAATGGCGGCGGGGTGTTCAATGCGGGCACCGCCACGCTTACCAACTGCACGATCACGGGCAATTCGGCGCGCGGTGGCTTTTTCAGCGGCGCAGGCGCCGGAATCAGCACGGGCACGATTTATGGCGTCCTTTTCGGCAGCGCCACGATGCCGACGACGATTCTCAACAACTGTAAGATCAATGGCAATAGTGGAGCCAATGGCGGTGGTGTCGCGAACTATGGCAACACCACGCTGAACAACTGCACCATCAGCAGCAATTCGGCTAGGTTCGATGGCGGCGGAGTGCTCAGCTCTTCTGCCTTCCTCAGCCCGGCTGTTGCCACGACGACACTGAACAACTGCACCATCAGCGGCAATACCGCTGGCGCCGGCGGAGGCGTGTCCGGTGTCGGGAGCCTGATCTTCTACATCACTCAGTACTCGGTTTATCCCATTCCTTCCCACAGTGTGACCGTGCTTTCCAACTGCACCATCAACGGCAACTCGGCCAAGTTCGATGGCGGCGGAATTCTCACCAACTTCCTTTCCACCACCACGGCGACCGATTCCAAGATTACCGGCAACTCCGCGGGTGTCGACGGCGGAGGACTGTCTACAAGAGGCCTGAGCGACTACTACGCCGGAGATTTGAATGGCACGGCCGCCCTGACCAATTGCACCATCAGCGGCAATTCCGCCGGCCGCGATGGCGGCGGCCTGGCTACTATCGCCCTGGGTAAAACGAACGTGAATAACTGCAATGTAAGTGGCAACACCGCGGTCCGCGACGGCGGCGGCATTTCCACGGCCGGCTTTGCCGACCCCTACGCTGGCGACCTCACCGCGGCCACGACGATTTCCAACTCAACCATCCACACCAACTCCGCAGGCGGCAACGGCGGCGGAGTGAACAACGGTCCCCTCGGTGAGACGTCATTAGCTAATGCCAATGTGTTGCTTAACTCAGCCGCCGCCGGAGGCGGCATGGCCAACGCCGGAACGCTGAAAGTGGCCTCCGCCAATATCAGCGTTAACCAGGCAACGTCCAAAGGCGGTGGCATCAGCACAACGGCCGGCACGGTGACAATATCTTCGGCAATAATCGCCGGCAACAAAGTCACGTCAACGGGCACCGGGCTAGGCGGTGGCATTGCATGTGAAGACAACACACTGTCACTGACTAACTCCGTCCTGACCGCCAATCGAGTCACAGGCACGACAGCACAGGGTGGTGGAATCTTTGCATCCGCCAGTACCGCCACACTGCAAAACGTGGTCATCGCCGGCAACTGGGCCAACGGCAGCACCTTGGGCCTAGGCGGAGGAATCTCAGGGCCAGCGGCCACTAAATCGTTGTCCCGGTAAGCACTTGCATCAGGAAGTCGT
>JANLTA010000567.1:0-3356 GCA_031362705.1 Gemmataceae bacterium
GCCGCCGATGAGGGTTTTGATCTCCTGCGCGAACTCGAGGATGGTAATCTCATCCGGGTTGCCGAGGTTGACCGGTTCGTGGAAATCAGTGAACAGCAACCGATAGATGCCTTCAACCAAATCGCTGACGTAACAAAACGAGCGTGTTTGGGAGCCGTCGCCGTACACGGTCAGCGGTTCGCCACGCAATGCCTGGCCCATGAAGTTCGGTAGCACCCGGCCATCATCGAGCCGCATGCGTTCGCCGTACGTGTTGAAAATGCGGACGATGTGCGTGTTCAGCCCGTGATAGCGGTGATACGCCATCACGATTGCTTCGGAAAACCGCTTGGCCTCGTCGTAACACCCGCGAATGCCGATCGGGTTGACGTTACCCCAATACTCCTCGCGCTGTGGGTGAATCTCCGGATCGCCATAAACCTCGCTGGTGCTAGCCATGAGATACCGGGCGTTTTTTGCCCGCGCCAAGCCTAACGTGACGTGCGTGCCCAGCGAACCGACCTTCAGCGTCTGAATCGGATAGTTGAGATAATCCACCGGGCTGGCCGGGCTGGCGAAGTGCAGCACGTTGTCCAAATGCCCATCGATCTGCAACGGCTGCGACACATCTTGCTTGACCAGACAGAACTTCGGGTTGGCACTCAAATGCGCGACGTTCTCGGGTTGCCCGGTGATGAAGTTGTCAACCGCGACAACCTCGTGCCCCTCGGCCAAAAACCGCTCGCACAAGTGTGACCCGATGAAGCCGCCGCCGCCAGTAATGAGAGTTCGCATAAGGATGATGTATTTCAGAAACGGCCGGTTGCAACACAGCGAGTTGGTCAAAAACGCGGAAAACGGTTCACGACGCTGTCGTCCGGCTTGCCGCGCGGGGTTCGAATCGAGCAATCTCTTCCTTGAGTTGGTTAATCAGCCCTTTGAGTGACCTGAGCGTCAGTTCCTGCACATGCACGTTTCCCTTGGGCTGGCGCACAACATCGACAGCTGCATCTTCCAACTGGCGCAGTTTTTCTCGTGTCACGTGAAGTTCGCGCTGGCTGGTTATGGCCACGGTACTACCTCGATGGTTTGTTCAGTCCCGCGTCACTGGTGTTCCACCGCCGCAATCGCACTCAAGCCCCACGGTGCGCCGCCGAGCGCCTTGCTCATGATAGCGTTGGGGTCCTTGCTGCGGAAATCGGCCAGCGGTGTCAGCTTCATGCGCAAGTGCGGCGGGAGTGCCTGCGCGAAGGACTCCATCGAGTGGCGGTTTGTGAACATGATGATGGTGCGCGGTCGGGTGTAGCAGTCGTTGATGATGTCGCCGATGTTTTTGGTGCGCGTGGCACGGAAGTCATCGCGCCCGAGATAGAAGCTCGCAGAGTTGCATTCGCGCGGAAAGCACAGGACCGCCGTGGCCGGGTCGCCGCAAAGATCGCGCACGATGCTTGCCTCGCGCATTGGTGACCGTTCATGGGCATAGGCGGGCAACAGAATCCACAATCCAGCGACCATCGCGCCAAACCAGATGCCGCCGGCGATCCACTGCCGGCGCGAGAAGAGTTGATCGCCGGATTCCAGTAGCACGCCAAGTGCCAGAGCCAGTGGCGGCAGGGCCGGCAGTATGTAAGTCGGCAGCTTGCAGCCGGAGAGCGAAAAGAACAGGATGCAGAATCCGCAAGACAATAGGCAGAAGCTCAATTCGGTACTACGTCGAGCGGCCAAGGCTGCGTCGCCGGAGATTAGCCCGCGCAATACCGGAATGGCCCAGAACGTTGCGGGCAAGAGACATGCCAACAGTATTGGTCCGTAATACCAGATTGGTTGCAAGTGATCGAACGGCGTGAGGAATCGCTGGACGTTATGCTGCCAGAAGAAATACCTGATAAACGTCGGCTCGCGCAATGAGATGGCGATGTACCACGGTACGTTGATTACCGCCACACCAGCGAAGAATGCCGCCCATGTACGCCAACCTAGTGGTATTTCTCCCTCCCCCCTTGTGGGGGAGGGCCGGGGTGGGGGGAAAGCGGTGGCTAGTGGCCGCGACTCAACCCCCCACCCTAACCCTCCCCCACAAGGGGGGAGGGAACCGGAATTGAGCCATCGCCAAACGATTAGCGGCGCAATCACCAATACGACGGCAATTGGACCCTTTGTCAGCACACCCAAGCCGCACGCCAAAGTCCACAGCACGAAGGCCCAACGTGGCCGATCTGGCTGCACGTAGCGAAAGCCGGCGAACAATCCCAGCGTGACCCAGAGCGTGAGCAGGCCATCAAGATTCAGTAGCCGACCAATTCCAACCAAGCCTGGCATGACGCTGAGCAGCAGCGCTCCACGCAGCGCGCGTCGTTGGCCGAACAGGCGACAACCGAAGAGATAGATTGTCAGAATAGAGCCATGCACCGCGAGTGCAGTGGGAATGCGTGCCGCCCAATCGTGGACGCCGAACACGCTGTAGCTCGCCATGATGAGCCAGTAAAGCAGTGGCGGTTTATCGAGATAAGTCTCGCCTTGCAGTCGAGGTACGATCCAATCGCCACGGACCAGCATTTCACGCGGAATCTCGGCATACCGGCCTTCATCCGGTTCAAGCAAACGGAAGCCCAAGCATGGGTAAAGCAACAGCGCTGGCAGCGCGATAAGTAAGAACAGGGATCGCAGACTTGGTCGTTGCGGTGTCGCCGAAGGCCCTGCGAACAGCGTGCGCGACCATACTTGCCGCAACGCGGGATAGAGCGCGGTTGGCCACGCGATAATGCCAGCAGTTAACGCATCCATGCGAAGACCTTGCCCCCCTCTCCCCTTGGGGGAGAGGGGACGGGGGTGAAGGGATGGCGCCTGCTGTGCGAAGGTGCAAACCCCTCACCCCTCTCCCCCAAGGGGAGAGGGGAACAAATCCGCCGAAGATTGGAGACTCTAACTCTTCGCGGCCGCGCGCGCCAAGGTGAGCATTCGGGAAAGCTCGCCGGTAAAGACGAAATTGTGGTCGCCGAAGATTTGCCCGGAGCGGGCACTGTCGAGATGGGCAAACTGGATTTCCGCCGTGCCGATCAGCACGTCGTCGGCGAAAACCTCGCCGCTGATGATCGCGCCTTCGGCGCGGAGCGATTCCATTTTGACTTTGTAAACGAGTTCCTGCCCGGCCACCGCGTCGGCGGTGAACTTCACGTTGGCGATCTTGGCAAGAACGACCTTCTCTTTGAAGTCGTTAGCGTCGCCGACGAGAATGCCGCCGGTCTGGGCCAGCCCTTCCAACATCAGCGGCACGGGCATCACCGGGTAGCCGGGGAAGTGCTGCGCGAAGTGATCTTCCGCCAACGTCAGGTACTTCACGGCGGAAGCAGACTTGGCCTTGTCAAACGTCAGAAAGC
>JANLTA010001005.1:0-2742 GCA_031362705.1 Gemmataceae bacterium
GTCAGCGGCATGGATGAAACGAACCATGGTGTTCTTCTTAGGCGACTTCAGGGTGGGAACCAATTTGCTTGGGCCAAAGGCACATGGCCTATCGGATAGCACCGAATATCCACCGAGAAATTCGCGACCACATCCCCTTAGGTTGCCGTTCCACTGGTGCAATTGGCGGCGCGAGTGCCGGCTTTGTAGGCGAAGGCGTTGCTGGGCTCGACGTGACAGTTGCCGTGCCGTAGTGGTGCTCCTTTGCGGCCTTATCTCTTCCGCGTCCTGCCGCGACTTCGTAGTCCGTCCAGGGCAAGGATTCAACTACTCGCCCGCGGTCAATCACATAGTGCGAGCGACATGGCAGATTCCAACTGCCGATTGACGGGTACAGCGACACGGTTTCACCGTCGTACGTCATTTTCCAATCCGTCGGTGTGAACGGCGTCACCACTTCCTCTCCGCACCCGCAACAACAGGCGTGTGCCGCAGTGCCGTATTCCATGGAAATGTAAAGCACGCCTGGATCCAGACGATCCGGAATGTGCTGCACGAATCGGTGTTCGAGGCGGGTGTACTTCATCATGCTTGGTCACCGTTCAGCAGCAGGTTGCCGTCGGTCGTGTACGTGCAGTGGTGCTCGCGCTCCAGGTCCCGGTAGAACCCACGCAGCTTCTTCCACTTGATTACCGCGAGCACCGCATTCAGTGCATTCAGATCGGCGACCTGGATGTTTGACGAGTAGATGTCGTCGGCTCCGCCACCGGCGAACGAAATCCGACCCTTGCGCACATGATCGCGCTTTGCCGGCGTGCTTGCCGTCACCCGTATGATCCCGCCCAAGGATCCGTCAACCAGTTCTAGCCCCATGCCCACGTCGATGAAAGGCACGCCAAGTGCTTCTAGTTTGTCGACGACAATTCGCTTTGCTTCGCCAGCGTCCATACTTAAGAAGGCAAAAGTAATTCCATCTAGCAGATGCAGATTGTCCGCGGCAAGCGCTCCATGCGCGACGATCTTGCGGTGCATCTTGGAGTAGATACCCTTCAGGTACTCCACCTTTTTCGGGGCTTCTCGCAGCTCCTCAATTGACGGAGCGCCGGGCGACCGAAACGCGTTGTGCTGAAGAAACTCGTCGCCATCAAAAAGTCGGATCTCCCGCACTGGTGTCTTGGCGGCGAGGTCGAGAATATACGAACCGGTGCCACCGAGCCCGATTATTGCCAGCTTTTCGGTCGCCAACCGCTCGGTCAACGCGCCAATGCCGACTCGATCCGATGCCGTCTCCGTGTAGTTGAAAACGCTGTCGTCATCGTCATCCGGTGTTCGGAAAAGCCGAGGGGTGGCCTGTGGCTTTAGCACGGCGGCGGCGCCTGACAGGATCGTAGCGTACGTCGCCATCTTCTCGTAGTAGTCGGCATAGCCCGATGCCGGCTTGCTAGAGAATTGATGCTTGGCAGTTACGCCGTGGCCAAGATTGAAGTCGCCGCTACTGTGCATGATCTTGTGAATCGGCGATCCATCCGGGTTGCAGGGATACTCACCGTCAAAGTGAACGACGTGGGTATCGGGCTTGCAGGTCACGTCTCCAGCCATGGTGAGACTGGAGATCAGCGAACCCATTCGCACCTGCCGTTCCGCGTTGACGTAGGGCACTTCGCGAATGATCAGGAAGCCACTCCTGATCTGCACGAAGTACCCTTCATCACGCAGGCGCTTCAAGTCAGCACTAAGATTTATCAGTGCGAGTGACATTGAAAATCGTTCCTTTCTTGACTATGACGGTGCCACCTAGCCCAAGTTCGCCGGCGTGCGGCGTCGAGACGGCACGGCTAAAGGTCATCGAGAACACGATGTTGGGCCCATGCGGACCCGGAAAGGCAAGTTCGACGACCTGCTCGAATGTGACGTTTGGGTCATTAACGACCCGCGGCCGTGAGTTCACAATGATCTCGATCGTCTTGGTCGGCCTTGGTGCGGTGATGAATCGCTCGATGCCGGGCGCCGTTAGGTCGATCAAGTCGCTCGGGTTAATCAGCCGGTCTTCCCCGCCGCGGACTTCCAGGAAGACCGCTTGGTCACCGGGGACGTTGGCCAAGGCGTAGAGAGCAGAGCCGCCGATCGCGGGTTTGCCCCACTTCAACTCGCTGTCATTGAGCGTCAGCTTGAACTCGCGATCAGTCCGGAAAGCGATAAATCGCTCGGCACCGCGCCCTCGCAGATCGAACGTCTCATCGAGGCGAACGTCTTCAAAGTCACCGCTGGGAAGAATGGCAAACAGGCTGTAGCCATCATGCGGATTGATTCCGGCGGCCGCCAGAATCTGACGACCAAGCGGTACAGGATCAGCGAGCGTCACGCTTCGGAAGTTAAGGCCATCGTTACCTACTTCAATTCGGTAGGTTTGGCCGGGCCGCGGCGACGTGCCGTCGTCTGCATCGCCGGCCCCGACGACGGCATCAGGATGGGGTGTTTCTGGTTCGTTCATGTGATTTGTCCCTTTTCTCTTGCTCCACCGCGACATGCGGCGGGTATAAGGGACTAATCGCAGGGATCGCGTGCGAGCGGTAAGTCAAAGTGAGATTTTCTTGCGCAGATTACCCGATGGTAAACTCCCGCAAACAAAGTACGCCGGGCAGCGTGGGCAAGTAATACTCACCTCTAATGGAAAACGCCCGGCTCGCACTGCGTCAGCCATCTTTGAAATGGAGTCTTGTCGATTTGCCAGGACTCGATTGGTCATTTCAACGGGCAGAACTT
>JANLTA010001039.1:0-8325 GCA_031362705.1 Gemmataceae bacterium
TGTCGATGGTGCCGGCAACTGCTTAAGTCTTCGACGGTCACCGTACAATAGTCAGCGCGTGGGTTGTTCCTCCGCCACCGGAAAAACAAGGAACGCAGTCATGACTGATCCCGTTGTTGAAGAGATTCTCGCGCTGAAGAAGCGGGAAAATGCCGTCATCCTGGCACACTATTATCAGGAGGGCGAGATTCAGGAACTGGCCGACTTCACGGGCGACAGCCTGAAGCTCGCGCGAGCCGCCACCACCGTCGAAGCGCCGACGATCGCTTTCTGCGGCGTCCACTTTATGGCCGAGACAGCCAAGATTCTCAACCCGGCCAAGCGCGTGTTGTTGCCCGACCTGTTGGCGGGTTGTTCGCTGGCGGAGGCGTGCCCGGCCGACAAGCTACAGCGCTATCAGGAAATGCTGCGTATCAATGGCCGCAAGTTTAAGACGGTCACATACATCAACAGCACTGCGGCGACAAAAGCTTTATCGGATTGGATAGTCACTTCCGGCAATGCCGAGGAGATCATCCATCGCGTGCCGCCCGATATGGAAATCCTCTTCGTGCCAGACCGGCATCTCGGAGCGTATCTTCAGGAAGTGACTGGCCGCAAGATGATCCTCTGGGACGGCGCGTGCATGGTCCACGAGATCTTCAGTCTCCAGGATTTGTTGAAGCTCAAACGCAAACTGCCGGAGAGCAAGACAGTCGCTCACCCCGAATGCCCGGCCAACATCCTCGAGCATTCCGACTTCATTAGCGGTACCGAGGCGATGATTAAGTACGTTGGCGGCTTTGCCGAGCCGACGGATTTCCTCGTCGCCACCGAAGCGAACATGCTCTGGCAATTGCAAAGCAAGCACCCGCGCCATCGCTACCATCCTGTGCCGGGCGTGACATGCGCCTGCAACAAGTGCCCGCACATGGCTCGCAATACGTTGGAAAAGCTGCGCGATTGCCTGCGCGACGGCACGCCGGAGATCACGTGGCAGCCCGAGTTTGATAAAGCGAAAGAGGCACTGGAACGCAGCTTGTTGGAGCCAGCAAAAAAACCGGTCGCTGGTGATTAACGAGCTACATGGGAGTATTCATGACGCGCAAACCCGTCGTATTCATCACCGGTGCCGGCGGCGAGATTGGCCATAGCCTGATCGCCCGCCTGGCCGAGAATCCGGACCGCGCGATCATCTCTCTTGATCTCAATCCATTGGACAAGGAGTTGCGGCCACTCGTTCAACGGCATATCGTTGGTTCAATTCTAGATGGCAATTTGCTCGAAGCTCTGCAGTCGGAATACGAAATCGACTTCATTCTTCACTTGGCTGCACTGCTTTCGACCCGCAGCGAGTTCGCGCCAATGGCAGCGCATCGTGTGAATGTCGAAGGCACGATGGGTTTGCTGGAGTTCGCGCAGAGGCAGGGCGAGTCGCACGGCCGGCGCGTCGTGTTTCTTTATCCATCGTCCATCGCAGCCTATGGATTGCCATCCGTGGCCGAGAAGACCCGCGCGGGCAAGGTCCGCGAAGATGCATACGCGTGGCCCACGACGATGTACGGCTGCAACAAGCTGTATTGCGAAATGCTCGGCGTCTACTACGCCCGGCACTACAAGCAACTCGCGGCCGAGGCGGCACATCGCAAAGTGGACTTCCGCAGTTTGCG
Source organism: Gemmataceae bacterium (assembly GCA_031362705.1). Taxonomy (GTDB): domain Bacteria; phylum Planctomycetota; class Planctomycetia; order Gemmatales; family Gemmataceae; genus JAIBBI01. The sequence goes on from JANLTA010001039.1 coordinate 1,650, forward strand.
TTTCCCCGGCTTGATCTCGGCGCTCACGGTGCCGAGTGGCGGTACGTCGGACTACGCGCCGGAGATGTTGCATGCCGCCGCGCAGGGGCAGCCGTATGCCTGCTTTGTACGACCCGACACCCGCATTCCCTTTATGGCAATGCCGGACGCCGTTGAAGCGTTGATGCAACTTGGTGCCGCCAAACCAGAGTCATTGTCCCGCCCCGTCTACAACATTGCTGCCTTCAATCCGTCCGCCGACGAGGTTCGTGCCATTGTCATGCAAGAGTTCCCTCAGGCGGAGATTTCGTACAAAGTTGACGTAAAACGGCAGGGCATCGTAGACAGTTGGCCGGAAGATGTGGATGACTCCGCCGCCCGTGCTGATTGGGGATTTCGGCCCCGTTACGACCTTGATCGCGCGTTTCGTGATTACCTAATCCCGACCATTAGGAAGCGCTACTTGACGTAGGGCTTCAGTTATTGCCCTTGCTGTAACCAACCATGGCTTGCTAAGTCGCAGCTTTTTCTCTGTTAAACTTGTGAATATAGTAAGATTATAACGATTATCAGACGTGTACACCTATTGGAATACCCAAAGAGATAGGCGTAAAGGGTAAGTTATTTTTGCTCTACTAAATCGGATGCGTTATGATAGTCGGTTCATCCTTGAGATAGCACCGAGAGAGTTGGCAACTCAGCGAAGATGTTCAAGTCGAATATCGGATGTCTTTCCGGTATGGCGAGTTGCGCGAATTACTCGGCACTTTCGGGGATTTACCGGCACACGAAGTGTCGCTGCCCCTGCTTCGCAATTTGGCTGTGCTTAAGGCAAATTGACGGACGATTGACCGCCCGGACTATGGTTTATTTCCGCTCAACAATGTGCGTGACCGCGCACTTAGGAGAGTCGAATGATCGGGCCGAAAAGTGCTTGGAAGTTCATAGTCGCCCTGTTTTCTATGGCGTGTTTGAATGGGCTAGCAGACGCACAGACTTGGAGCAATTACACGAGCGTGGCCACCAATTGGTCGGTGGCTGGCAATTGGGTTGGCGGCGTCTCACCGCTGCCTAGCCCGAACGCCATGCTCATGTTTGGCACCACACCCCCAACGCCACTGAATTTCGCCTCGTTTCCGCCATCAGGCAGTTACACATCCAACGTGGATTCCGTCACGCCATTCATCGTGAACGGGTTGATTTTCAACGGCAACGGCGCGAGCGACCTCAGCAGCAACGGCATCATCATCACGTCCAGTTCGGCTACCGGTGGGATCAGCTTTCAGGGCATCAATGCGCAGATGACGCAGAACGGTTCAGGCTCGATCTTGTTCGCCAACGGCACGGCAACGACCGACATTCTGTTGGGTGCAACCGGCCTGACGATCAACGGTACGGGAATTGGTCATGTGACATTTGCTGGCGTCATTGGCGGCACAGGGAACTTGATCATTGATCACAATGGGACGACGCCGATGTTCTCCGGAGGTCAGGTATTTCTGAATCCGGGTACGGCCAACACGTTCATCGGAAACGTCGTCCTCAACAACGGCAACCTGACGATTGGTACTACCTCGCCTTTTGGTAATGTGAACAACTTTCTGATCGTCAATGGCGGGACGATTCGCGGAACCGGGGCGGAGGCAACGATCGCCAACCGTGTCACGCTGAACGACGAGATGGTTTACGCTGGCACGCTGGGTGCCACTTTCACGGGTGTAGTCAACGGCAATGGCGGCATTCGACTAGCCCATTCCGAAGCATCCACACTCAACTTTCAGAACACCAATAGCGGCACCGGAGCAATCAACGTCGAGGGCCAGGGCTTCGCAGTCCCCACGTTTATGCTCAGCAGCACGGCCACGCTGAGCGGCATGGCACGGAATGCCATCAGCTATTCCGCATCGTTCGGCGCAATCGCCCTCGACAACACCGCGGCCAATGTCAACAACCGATTGAACGCGGCAGGCACAATGAACCTCAACAGCGGTTCTTTCAGCATCATCGGCAGCTCAACGGCCAGCACTGTGGAAGCAGTCAGCACGCTCAACCTTGCCGGTGGCAACCGTTTCACGATGTCGCCGACGCAGACCCGCGCGATCACGTTTACCGGTACTACGCTCAATCGCTTGAGTCGCGGCACGTTTCAGATCGAAGTCGTCGAAACCACGACGCCGACATCGCTTGGCGGCATCGCCGGCACGGGTGGCAACGTCAGCTTGTTCTTCAATAATCTCAACGCCGGCAGCAACATCAACGGCGTGCTTCCCTATGGTTTTGCATACACCGGTGTCAACGTTACCGGCGGCCTGGTACGCTACGATGTTACGCGCGGTGTTGTGCCTCTTGTCCCAGCAACCGACTATGTTAATTTCCACCCCTACGTGGTGGGTAGCCAACCGACCAGCAATTATCGCATCAACACATTAACGGGTGCTGTGGATGGCAGTATCTCGGTTAACGCCTTGCTGATCGAAACGCCTACTGGAGTCCCGAATGGCAGCGGCCTTTATGGGGCTGGCACATTAAGTTTGACCAGCGGTGTCATCGGGACGTCGACCATTGGCGGCGTGACGAATCCAAACGCCATCCCGGCGATGATCGGCACCAACCTGGCATTGGGCGGAGCGATCGGATATTTTCACGGGCAAACGAACGCGATTATCGTCGGCAATATCACCGGTACTGCGGGCTTCGTCAAGAACGGACCCGGCATGTTGCGGTTATCCGGCAACAACTCGGGCCTCGCGGGCGGCGTTGCAATCAATGATGGCAACGTCCTGTTTGAAGCGGACCAAAATCTCGGCGCTGCCGGTGCCGGCGTGACGCTCAACGTCGGGCAAGGGCTTGGCTCTTTGACATTTCAGCCGGGCAATCAATATCGCGCACCGATCATATCGTCTCTGACCATCAATCGCCCATTGACAATCGGCAGTGCCGGTGGCGGCGGGCTAGCTGTCCCCATTCAAGGCACCACTCTCAATTGGTCGGGGGACATCACGGGCAATGGCCGCGTCTTCAAATCTGGAACTGGCGTGCTTAAATTGAGCGGCAACAACAGTTTTACCGGCGACTTGGTACTTAACAACGGCACGGTGATCGCTGCTGACGATGCAGCAATGGGAGCTGCATCCGCCGGCGTCATCATCGGAAATCAAGCGACCTTCCAACCAGGGAGCAGCTTTGCCACGAACCGCAATTTCCTGGTGACCGGCATCCTCGCGGCCAACACGATTTTTACTGCCGACAATGATTTCGCGATCAGTGGCGCGATCGGCAGCAGTCAAAGCGGTGTGTTGTTCACAAAAGCCGGCTCGGGCAATTTGCTGCTGACGGCGAACAATTCCATTAACGGCAACATTACTATCGGCGACGCGACGGCCGTCCGCCGGCCAGGCGCTCCGTTCGCGCAACACGGTGGAAAGGTGACGCTACTTGGTGTCGATGGCGCTCTATCGCAGGGTACCGCTTACACATTGAACATTGGCACGACTCTCCATCTCGATAATGTCAACGGAATTGGAAACCCGTTCGCTCACGGCGAAATAGATTTGTATAAGATTCCACCATCCGCCGTTACCGTACCGGTCCCCGGAGGCGTTAATCAAAATCGGCTGGCGAGCAAGCAATTGTTTCTCGCCGGTGGTGAACTCAAGTTGACAGGTAATCCCAATCAGGACGTGTTCGAACACATCGGCGCATCGAGTACGCAGGGCCTGACTAATCTGTCGCTTGGCAACACGATAACCGTGGTGCAACCCATTGCGGCCGGTGGCAACATCACCGCGCTGGTTGCGACCGGCTACAACACAAGCGCCAGCAGCGGTATCATGTTTTTCCGTGGCAATAATCTGGGCGGCGCGACCGGTGATCGCACGGCTGTGGCTTTTGTCACGGCACCGACGTTAATGAACGGGTTGTTGCCGCAGGCGTTTTACGCCAATTCCGCAACGGCGGCGCCGCAGGAATTTGCCAGCGTGGTCAACAATAGCGTGGTGCCATTTACGGCATATGCTCCGCTGCCCGCCAGTGGAAGCAGTGCAGCGACGACGTATTCACACATCGGTGCCCTAACGCTAACTGCGGCGACCAATGGAAACGCGCTGAAAATCAGCAACGGCACAATCAACCTCGGCACCAACACGATGACGCTCGGCAGTGCGACCCAGGCCGGCCTGTTGCTCTCATTGGGAACCGACTCAATTGGAACCACCAGCGTCACGGTGCCTGATATCGCTTTTGGAACGCAGTCAGCCCGGATTTCAGTCAACAACGTCTTGAACATCGGTAGCGCCGCCAATCCCGTTCGTGTGACGACCACAAATGGTCTCAACAAGTTTGGCCCCGGCACACTGAGTCTATCATCGGCCAGCGTGACTGGAGGCGGGTATCAAGTATCACAGGGGATGCTGACGTTTCTTACTACGGCCGCATACACGAGCGGGCAAATAGTCACGATCATGCCGGGTGCTACGCTCGATACCAATAACCTCGGCACGGTGGCCGCACCACTGGGCAACTTCTCGCTTGTCGGATTCGGCACCGTCGACATCGGTAGCGGTGCCATTGGGACGGGCGGCGCTACAGCGGCGTTTGGCGGCAGCCTCGTCGGCACCGGAACACTGATTCATCGGGGGAACCCCGGGCAAACTCTCAACGGCAATAGCCCGGGCTTCAGCGGCGATGTAATCGTTGGTGCCGGCAGCGGCACCAACGCGGCCCAGGGATTGATCATCGATGCCAACGTGATCCCAGGCAACGTCGTCAGCCCCGGCCCGTTGGGTATTGGGACAACTCCCATTCTGCTGGGTGCAACATCCGGATTCAACAACGCCAACCTTTCGCTTGGCTTGAATGTCAATCGCTTCGAACGCGACATCTTCGTTCGCAGCGGCAGTGCCGGCTTTGCCGCGATCACCGGCCTCAATAACACCGTGACCACGATTGCCAGCAACATCACGTTGAACCGACAGTTGCGACTTGCACTGGGCGTTTTCTCAATCGGCGGCGGCGGCTACACACTCACCGGTACGATCCGCGATGGCACCGTCGCCGGCTCACTTCAGTTGTACGGCGGGCAGATTTCTTTGTGGGGAAACAACACTTACACAGGCGGCACGCTGATTGAAGTGGACTCCACCGCTCATGCCGCCCTGGGTATCGGCAGCGACACCGCGCTAGGCACCGGCCCCGGCCGATTCGCTGCCACGTTCAACAATACGATGGCCCTCCGCGCTGATCTTGGTAATCGCACGTTGGCAAACAACTTCACCGTGGAAAGTTCCAATGCGAACATCGGCGTTGGCTTCGTCGGCACCAACAGCCTTACGATCAACGGCACGTTTAACCTGAACACAACCGCGACCAATGACCTCACCCGAGTATTCAACGTTGATACCACGGGCACCGCGGTCGTTACGCTCAATAACACGATATTCACCTCGAATGGCACCGCAGGCATCAACAAAATCGGCGGCGGCACAATCGTGCTCGGCGGGGCCAACACCTTTACGCAAGGATTGACTCTCACAGAGGGTGTGCTCGGCTTTGGCAGTAGTTCATCGGGTGCCATCGGCCCGGTCGGCACTGGCACCTTCACGATCAACGGCGGCACGTTACGAGCAGTGGGCGCACCACGAACTGTCAACAACGCGATAGCGGTGGGCGGCGATTTTGCAATCGATGGTGTCAATCCGTTGAGTTTGGATGGCGGGATGAACCTAGGCTCCGCGGCGCGCGCCGTTGTTGTCGCCAACAACGCATCGGCAACGTTCAACGGCATCGTAACGTCGGCGGCCGGCAGCAGCCTGACGAAGTTTGGCTCCGGCTTCCTGACGCTCACGCAAGACAACACGTACACAGGTAATACGATCATTGCCGGCGGGCGACTGTTCATCAACAACAACGGCCCCGGCTCCGGAACTTCAAGCGGTAACGTCAACGTTCTCGCAGGTGCCACCCTTGCCGGTTTTGGGCGTATCAGCGGTCCCATCACTGTGAACTCTGGTGGCACGCTGGCTCCCGGCGGATCCGTCGGAACGCTGACTTCGACCAACAACACGAACTTAGCCACCCGACTCCTCGGCGGCGCCAATTGGGAAGTCGAGTTGAACCATGCAAACACAGGCGCTTTGCCAATCAACGGTGTAACTCATGATTATCTTTTCAACGCCGGTACCAGTTCGGTGTTGACCCTTGGTGCGACACTGAACTTCACGTTAGTCGGTACGGGCGGCACATCAGTGCCGTATACTCGCAACGTGCCAGTGAGTTACACCATCGCCACGTTCAACAACAGCACGATTGGTGCGGGCATTCTGGCGAACGGCACGACATATACCTTCAATGCCGCCAACTTTTCACCCACGGGCGGAATCAATGTGACTGGCTATCTCTACTCGGCAGCCGTCGTCGGCAACAATCTGGTTTTGACAATCACACCCGTGCCGGAACCTGCGACCGTGCTGGCCGTGTGCGCCGCCGGGGCCGCCGCTATCGGGGTGATTCGACGAAGAACTCGTAGGCACAAATCGGATGAGGTTACGCCAATAGCGCTTTAGAGCATTTTGATTTTCATTCTAGCGTGTAGCCAGCGTGGCGGAGGTAGTTGCGACATTCATCGGGGGTGACCCAATCGAGGGATTGGCCGAAGGCGTCCCAGAGTTCGTCGACGGTGCGGAGTTTTCGGCGGCGCAGT
>JANLTA010000016.1:0-2362 GCA_031362705.1 Gemmataceae bacterium
CCCCCCGCACCCCCCTCGGGGGTCTTCCCCCCCCCCCCTGGGGGGGGGGCGGGGGGGGGGGGGGGCCGAGCGCTCGGCCCATGTGAGGTTCCAACCCCCCACCCTAATCCTCCCCCACAAGGGGGGAGGGAACCAGACGCCGACGTGCCAGCGGCGGATGACGGAATAGTTGCGTGAAGTGTTTCAAAGTTCTGAAGAATGAAATCGATTTTGCGCGTCGCCGCCGCCCGCTGCAGGTCTTGCACATGCCAACCGGTCCCGGATGACAGCAGTGCAATGCGCATGGTTACAATCCAAACGACTGCCGAAGAACATCCGGTGCGGTTCGCCCAAAAGCGAACGTGTTGCCGCTGGTCATGTTGTGAAACACGATCTCGGCGGGTGCAAACAGTTGCTTGTCCATCGCATAGAAATCATGGTTGGCGGCTTTGAATAGTTCCAGGAACGGCGTGCCGAATGATGGCGAGGCACAGGCCGGCACGCGCGGACCGATCTCCGCCAGGCGCTCGTCACTGTCGCGCACCCAAAGATGCACTTTGCCGCCATAGAGAATCGCGTCGTTGGTGCGGCCCAGCGCTTTCAGATCATCCTTGGCCGGCGGCGGCAACGGCGCGGTGCCGATCCCTGAAATGATCGCCTTCACGTCGTATTTCAGTTCGTGTAACTTGTGCAGAGCGACTTCCACAGAGCGCGACGCGACTTGCACTCCACCGGCAAGGCTTGCCGTCGGCGCGACCCATAGCGTCAACGCGGCCGGGGGTAGTTGCAGCTTGTTGGCAAGATAGCGCACGACACTGGGCGTCGGCATTGTGCGTGCTTCGATGATGCCCACCGCTTGCTTGGCCGACTCACGCAGGCCGATGCTGTCGTAAAGTTCTTCCTTGCCATAATGGGCACGCATCGGGCCGGAACCCATGCCGAACCAGTCGCCAACTTTGATTTGCCAGCCGGCGTATTGCGAGCCGAGACAAGCGGCCACCGGATGATCGGTGGTTACCTGTGCGGTTGGCCCCGCTATAATGTCCACGCGGCCCAGGTCGGCCATACACACGCGTGCCAGAGCCAGCCCGGCGAGATGGCCGCCGGGTGCATCGATTCCGGCATCGATGACACGGGCCTCGGCAACGTTGTTGACGATTACGCCGAGCGCCCAGGCATCGGCGAGAAGCTCATCGCTGAGCCGCGCCGCACGATCGTTCAGAAAAAACCGCGCCATAGGGAACTTTTTCTCAAGAGATGGTCGGCCGCGAGTGAATGTCCGCCGCCTGATGTACCGATAGTACAGCGTAATGATCCCGGCGGGAGTCGCCAAGCAAATGCTGCGTATCACCATTTTCCTGACGCTTTGTCTCATCATCGGCCCGGACCGCACCGAGCCGTCGCGGGACCAGTTCCTCGTCGGCGAAATGCCCATTCCGGCCGTGGTCGTCGCCACCCTGGATGCCATCCCGTCGGCGGAGAGTTTCGAGGAGTTGGCCAAGACCGATGCCCTGGCCTGCTTCCGCGCCGCCGTTGCCCGGTATCATCGCGATATTCCTGTGGGCTACACGGCCGTGATGCGCAAACACGAGCGCATCGGTGGCCGCATGTATCCGGCCGAAAACGTTGAAATCACCTATCGCAACGAGCCACAGGCCGTGCTGATGAAGTGGGTCAGCGAACCGGCCGGCCAAGCCGACCGCGTGCTGTATGTCGAAGGGGCCAACGACAACAAACTCGTCTGCCGGCCCAAGTCAGCAATCGCCCGCGCGGTCGCCGGCTCGATGGTTCTCAGTGACCCCGAAGGCCGCGATGCCAAGGGTGGCGGCCGGGTCAGCGTGCGTGAGTCCGGCCTGCTCAAAGCCACCGAACAAATTCTTAACGCCTGGGGCAAGGCAAAAGAAGACGACAAACTCCAAGTCGAATATCTCGGCGTCGAGGAAGTGAAGGAACTGGAAGGCCGCAAGGTCCACATGTTCCGCCGCACGCTCGATCCGCCAGAAAAAGAAGGACTGACGACGATAGTCACCGGCCTCGACGCCGAAACATGGCTTCAAGTCGTGAACATTCTCACGGACGCCAAGGGCAAACCCATCGCGTCGTACTACTTCAAAGACATCAAAGTAGTGCAGGAATTCCCGGCCGGGACGTTTGAAAAGGCCGTGGTAGGGAAGTAGGTGCTGTCCCGCGTGTTAATTTGTTGTGATACTGCCTTGACAATTTCCTAAATGTTGACATTTTACGAGCGCAAGTAGGTTGCATCACTTGCGTATTCTGGTTAAGCTGACAAAGCACTTTTCGCTTTGCGGAGACTCGGTCATGACTTTTTATAACAGCTTTCGCTCCAACCTCAAATTAACGCGCCTCGAAGCGCGCGATGTGC
>JANLTA010000017.1:0-2169 GCA_031362705.1 Gemmataceae bacterium
AAGATCAAGTCGAACGGACAGCGCTCCTATCAGCGCTGCTTTGGGCCGCCGTTCTTCCTGCAATTGTCGGGAACGGGACTGGTCACGACGTGCAGCCAGTTCTTCAACGAGCGGTACAAGAAGTACCATCTGGGCAACATCTGCGAGCAACGCTTCAAGGACATCTGGGCCAGCGATCACTATTGGGAAGTGATGAACTATCTCGCATCGCCTGAGTTCAACGCCCAGAACATGTGCGGCACCTTGTGTCTGCAGCACAAGGTCAACGAAGCGTTAGACGCTCACGCACGTGGCCTCGTACGGCTGGAGCAGCCCGAAGGTCCCACGCCGATGCACGTCAATTTCATCTGACGGCTGGATTGCGCTGCGCTTGGCGCACAGAGGCATGGTCGTGATCGGACGGCCATGGCGTCTCGAGGGAGTGGCCGGGCTCATTTTTACGAGCGATGCCCGGTATCTCATGCAATTGCGCGACGACAACCCGCAGATCCACATGCCCAATAACTGGGCCCTTTTCGGCGGTCATGTCGAGACGGGCGAGGACGACGCCGAGGCCTTGAGGCGCGAGCTGATGGAAGAGCTAGGATTGCGCGCGAGAACGATCCGCCCGTTCCTGGAAACGGCCTATGAGATTCCCGGCACGGGCTTCGGCCCGATCCGTAAGGCGTTCTTCGAAGTGCCTTTCGATGCTTCGGAGATGACTTCTCTCGTTTTACGCGAAGGACAGCAGATGAGACTGCTGACCTATGCGGAGATTAGGGCGATGTCGAACGTGGTGCCGTGGGACGAATTCGCCGTGCATGCCCATGCGCGCCGCGCGGAGGTCGCGCGGCTTCCGCGACAGGGCTAGGGCTTGGCCAGCTTCCGGGCCAGAGGATCGTCGGGCAGATTGACGGGGTTAACACGCCGCATCGTGTACAACTCCGAAGCATTCAGCACAGAAATGTCGGCCTGAAATGCGTCGGACTGCCAGGGATCGAAGCTCGCGCTCAGTGTCTTGCCCGTAAGGCCGTCGGCACGCTCCGACAGCAGGAACCGGACGCAATTAACTGGAACTTCCATCGGTACCGACCCTTCGGCCATCTTGCCCCGTGTCATGGCATGGAACGCTTCGCCGGCGGCTTCCGCACCCGCAGCCAGCGTCGCGTTGTGGATCTCTGTGGCCACGAAGCCGGGTGCAATTCCGTTGGCTGCGATGCCGAGCGGTCTCAGTTCCTCTGCTATGGTCTCTGTCAGACGCACGATGCCGGCCTTGGAGGTGGCATAGGCACTGTAACGAGGAAGGGCATTGAACGCGCCGCCGCCGGACAGGGTCAGTATTCGCGCTCCGGCATGAGGCTTCATGAGGGGCACGAAATACTTGGCAGCCAGGAATGTGCCAAACAGGTTGGTCTGCAGCGTCGCCAGCCAGGCGGCGCTGTCGATGTCCTGAAACCTGCCGATGGGTCCGTAGGCGCCCGCACAGCAGATGATGGCGTCCACATTGGCTGCCGCATCTTGCACATCCTTGGCGAAGGCCGCTACTTCGGCCTCATTGGCGACGTCTACGACCCGATAGGTTGCAATTTTGCCGTCTTCTGTGAGCGCCTGCAGCCGGTCACGGCGGCGGGCACACACGAAAAGTCGATGGCCGTCGCCAGACAGCGCCTGGGTCAGGGCGGCGCCGATGCCGGAACTCGCGCCGAGAATGACGATGGTCTTTGCCTTCACTGCCTCGATCCTCTTCGTGATCGTTCTTTCATTGTGCTACGAGCGGTTTAGGTGCTGTCCGACGGCAGGACAAGGCCGACGACATTCTATTGTGGACTTTCCGAACGCGCGATATTGAACGCCCTGAGCAGCCGTCATGGGGATGAGCGATGACAGCAGAGCATGTGACGACCTATTTCAAGGAGGTGGTCGAGATTGCCCAGGCGATCGATCACGCGGCAATCGATCGGCTTGCTGCTGGTCTTGCGGAAGTCCGCATGCGTGGAGGCCGCCTGTTCCTGCTGGGAGTCGGTGGCAGCGCCGCCAATTGCGGCCATGCGGTCAATGACTTTCGCAAGTTGTGCGGCATTGAGGCTTATGCACCTACCGACAACGTTTCGGAACTGACGGCTCGCATCAACGATGAAGGTTGGGAAGGGGTTTTCTCGGAGTGGCTGAAATGCAGCCGTGCCAATGCCA
>JANLTA010000018.1:0-3702 GCA_031362705.1 Gemmataceae bacterium
TAAGGGCATGTTACGACGATACGAATGGAGCCAATCGCATAGGGAGAAAACGCGGCTCGATTTTTTTAAGTGGATAATTAATGACGCGGACGATCTCACAAATCTCAAGATCGATCAACCCACCGTCCCGGTTGGATGGAGTAAACTGACACGCAACGACACTTTTCAACCCCCATTCAAGAAGCCATGAAGCGCCGCAAGCTCGTTTATCATCCGCTCACGCCAGCTCGTTGGCGAGACTTCGAAGCGTTGTTCGGCGCGCGCGGCGCATGTGGCGGCTGCTGGTGCATGGTTTGGCGATTGCCTCGAAAGCAGTGGGAAGCGCAGAAGGGCGAGGCCAACCGTACGGACATGTGCGCGCTGGTGAAGTCCGGGGCGGAGCCGGGTATTTTGGCGTACGATGGCGACATGGCCATCGGTTGGTGTTCGGTGTCGCCGCGCGAGGAGTTTATTGGCCTGGAGCGTTCGCGGGTGTTGAAGCCAATTGACGATCAACCGGTGTGGTCCGTCAGTTGTCTGTTCGTGGCCAAGGAGTACCGGCGCAGCGGAGTTAGCGTGGGGTTACTACAGGCTGCCATCGCTCACGTGAAAAAGAACGGCGGCACGATTGTCGAAGGTTATCCCGTCGAACCATACACCGAGAACATGCCCGCACCGTTTGCATGGACCGGCACTCTGGCCGCTTTCGAGAAAGCGGGCTTCACCGAAGCGGCCCGCGGCTCGCCGAGCCGGCCCATCATGCGCTATGTCATTTGCAAAGGTAGAAAGCGTGAGTCTGTCATCGGCTGAACTACATGCGGCCCGCGAACTCATCGCATTGGCACTGGCCGAGGATTTGGGCATGCGCGGCGATGTCACCAGCGTGGCCACCATTCCAGCCGATGCGATGGGTAGCGCCGATCTTATCGCGCGCTCACCCGGCACCATCGCTGGTTTGCCGATCGTCGGTTTGGTCTGTCACGAGGTCGATGCCGGTTTAAGTTTTCAAGCCGCGATGAACGACGGCGTATCCGTGGTTCGCGGTGACATCATCGGCACAGTGCGCGGTTCGATGCGGTCACTCCTTGCTGCCGAACGGACCGCATTGAACTTCCTGCAACGCCTCTCCGGCATTGCGACCATGACGCGGCGATACGTTGATGCCGTTGCCGGCCGCTCGCAAGTGTTGGATACCCGCAAGACGACGCCGGGTTGGAGATTGCTCGATAAATACGCCGTCCGTTGCGGCGGCGGACACAACCATCGGATCGGCTTATACGATGGAGTGCTGATCAAAGACAACCATCTGGCCGCACTTGGCGGTGGACCGGATGCCGTGCGCCAGGCCGTGCTGGCCGCACAACAACAAACACCGAATTTACCCATCGAAGTCGAGGTGGACCGTTGGGAACAATTCGAGGCCGCACTCGATGTGCGACCTGACATCGTCTTGCTCGACAACATGTCAACGGAATTGATGCGAAAATGCGTCGAGCGCCGCAACGTGGTCGCCCCCGCTGTGCAACTCGAAGCCTCCGGCGGCGTCACATTGGACACCATTAGCGCCATCGCCGCCAGCGGTGTCGATCGCATCAGCGTAGGTGCCATCACCCACTCCGCACCGGCACTCGACATTGCTTTGGACTATCGAAACTAACTGATTTGATACCGTGCAACACATCGGCCACCGCATCCTGCTTTTCGACGAACTGCCTAGCACCAACGACTACGCCGCCAGCATCGTGCATGAACCCGACGCCGTCGGCACAGTCATTCGCGCTCGCTCCCAATCGGCGGGCCGTGGCACCTTTGGTCGTACGTGGCATAGCCCACCCAATGCCGGCGTTTGGCTGTCAATCATTCTTGATCCTCCATCAGCAATTCGTCGGCCGGTGATTCTCACGGCGTGGGCGGCGATCAGCGTCGCCGAGGCAATTCAAGCGCTGTCTGAAAGCCAGCCCCGCATCAAATGGCCTAACGACGTAATGATCGGACACAAGAAAGTCTGCGGCATCCTCATCGAGCAGGGGCCACGCACCATCGTCGGTATTGGTTTGAACGTCAATCAGTCAGCCCATGACTTTGCTTCAGCCGGACTACCCGACGCGACTTCGTTAGCTTTAGGCGCGGGACAATCGTTTGATGTCGATTCAGTCGCTGGGGACCTCATCGCATCACTTGACCGTGAATACGGACATTTGTTGACCGGTGAAATGAAGATGCTCGAATCCCGCTGGAAAGCCCGTATTGGCTTAGTGGATCGAGAAGTCGAAGTCGAACGTTACGACGGTCAGCAACTCCGAGGCCACCTACTGGAGATGGCATTCGACGGGCTGACACTAACCGCAAAGAACGGCGAACAACTGCGGTTAATCCCGGAGGAAGTAAGACATATTATTGCTGCGGCCGCCGTCGCGGAATAGCGACCGTTCCACGCCCCAGTTCCGCTTGCATTTCCACGCCCTCAGTGTTATTGCGGCAACGGATTGTCGGAAGGGCGACGGCCGCAAGGAGGCGACCGGAATGCGCGGACGGAGTCTGCTGTTGCTGGTTGTGTTTCTTGCGGGTTGCTTCACGCCCGACATTGCGTCGCGTGGCGTGATGGATCGGCTTCGCGCTGTGGGTGGCCCGGTAGGCCCCGATGTCGTCATTCTTGATGTCGCGGAAATCGAACAGCCACCGGATGATGATTACATTGACCGCGAACTGTGGACCGTCCTCGATGAACAGGTCGTCGGTCTCGAACACAAAGCCGCGATGGATGAAAACGGAATTCGTGCGGGTGTCGCCGGCGGGCTGCCACCCGGCAAATTGCAAGCTCTGCTCATCACCGATCGCTCGTGCCCGGACCCGCATCGCATCACGACACGCAATGGCACCGCAAAGCTATTGCCGCTTGGACCGGTCCGCGATGAGGCGGCTTTCGAGTTGAAACTCAACGGCGAGGCCAACGCCGTGAAACTGGCATCGGCCCAATACGGCTTGACCATTACTCCCGGTCGCACCGACGATGGCCGCGTCCGGCTTACGCTGTTACCCCAAGTGCAACACGGTGGCCGCACTTTGCGTCTGCAGCCGCTCGATGGCGATGGCTGGTCACTCGCTGGTGCCAAAGCGGTCGAGAAATACAACGGACTCAGCTTCGATGTCACGCTGTCGCCACAGGATTATCTCGTCATCGGCACGCGTTACGGGCAAGCCAGTACGCTGGGTCACGGCATGTTCGTGGTCCCAAGTGGCGCCAAAGTCGTCCAACGGCTTCTTGTCATCCGTGCGCGTCCGCAAGGTGAATCGCCACTACCTGATTGGGCGGTCGCCAGCAGCGCCAAGACTCAGCCGCTCGCCGTGCAGGCCATAAAGACGACGCGCGGCAAGTCGAACTAGCTAACTCACCTTCAACAACTCAACCTCAAAATGCAGCACCGCGTTCGGCGGGATCGCACCGGGTGCGCCGCGGGCACCGTATCCAAGTTCCGGCGGAATGATGAGATTGCGTTTGCCGCCGACCTTCATGCCGGCCACGCCTTCATCCCAACCCTTGATCACACGACCCGCGCCGAGCTGAAACGAGAACGGCCGGCCACGGCTGCGACTCGAATCAAATCCTTTACCGTCGGGAAACGTGCCGACGTAATGAACTTCGACGGTGTTGCCCTCAACAGCCTCGGTCCCGGTGCCGACGGTCACGTCCTCAATCTGCAAGCCGCTTGGCGTCACTGGCAT
>JANLTA010000024.1:0-8681 GCA_031362705.1 Gemmataceae bacterium
GAGTGCGCGCGGGCGGATATCGGGGGCGAGGGATGCTGACCGTGGTTAGAAGTCGGGAATCGGGTGCCGGGGATCGGGCATCGTGGATCGGGGCTGGTGGTTAGTCGCCAGCGAGAGTGTTCTTTGACAACTAAGTTGGAAAGGCCATGAGCGGCATGCTCACGACTTGGCGTGAGCATGCCCGGCAAATGGAACGAATGTGAAATGACATCGGCAAGGATTAGAACTGCCCGACCGCTTTCAATCGCAATTATCGAACACTGGTTATTGCTGCCGTTTCTCCCACGCGTCCTTTGTTGTTTGGATCACTGAATAAAAGATCGGCGTAAGGAAGATGCCGAAGAGGGTGACGCCGACCATGCCGGCGAAGACGGCCACGCCGAGAGTGTGACGCATTTCCGCGCCGGCCCTGAACCGGGCGCATGGTCAGGCCGGGAATACTGGTTTGCGATTGATGGGACAATCTCAATTTATTTCAACTCAAACCATGTCGCTGAGTGCGATGCTGAACACGAGAACTTGATTGTTTGTCAGGTCAGACGGTTGGTGGATAGGTTATGCCGCTAGCCGAGCCCATCTGCCGAATTCACTTTCTTGTGCAGCTCGCCGAACAAAAGCACAATTCCGCTAATTCTTGCAACCGCCTTTGAAAAATATACGTCCGTACACTATACTTCATTTAGCCGCGGCACGGGGCTGCGGTTCATGTCATAGGCCCAAGTTCAGCGACGTTCTGTCGCCCAAGTGCCATGAAATACTTCATACCCGCGTGGGTAGTTCGCGCCGCCGAGATGCGCGCTCAGGGCGGATCGATCAATGCGGCCGCCGATGCGGCCGGTAAGACCGCCAATCGTTTGCTCCATTGGATTCGCGGGCACAAGCCCCAGTGGTTTGCCGCGTTGCAAAGCGCCCGGCGTGAGACCCGCGACGCGGCTTGCGACGAAGCCATCGCCATGTTGCGCAAACAACTTCGCGACAAAGAGGCGAAGTCCATTTACCAGGCCGCCGCCTCGCTTTCCAAAACGTTCAAGTCCAATCAAGTCAAGCAACCGGGCGCCGCCCGACCGTCGCCCGATGACGACCCGCTGCGCGAGTGGATGAACGCCGTGCCATCCGGAGTGACCAACCGTGTCGATCTGCACATCCAGGCCAGTGAAGAAGAATCAAGAGCGGCTGCACTCGCAGGTGACGCAAGCTCGGACCAGCATTAACAACTTCGCGGCCCTCTGTTTCGAAGACGGAAGCGGCCGCCCCCTGCACCAGGCCAAGGTGCATCGCGAGTTGCAGGCGTTTCTCAGCACGCACTCGCGCGGGCTGGTCGCCTTGCCGCGCGATCATGGCAAGAGCGTGCAGGTCGGCATTCGCCTGCTGTGGGAGCTGGGTCATCGGCCGGGCCTGCGCATCAAGATCGTCTGCGCCACCGAGGCCCTCGCCGCCGAGCGTGGCCGCTTCATCCGCGATCACATTGCCGACAACGGCATGTTGCGGCGTGTCTTCCCCGCATTGACGCCGGCCACTCCGTGGGAACCGGTTCGCTTCACGGTGCGCCGGCCATCCACGGTGATCGGCCCGAGCGTCGCATCCATCGGCGTCGGCGTGCGCTCCACCGGGGCACGGGCCGATCTGATTGTGTGCGACGACATCGTCGATGTCACCGCGCTGCGCAGTCTCGCCGATCGCCAGCGCGTGAAGCAACACTTCCGCGAAAACCTGGTGAACCTCTTGGAACCCGATGGCCGGCTGTGGTACGTGTTCACGCCCTGGCATCACGATGATTTAAGTGCCGAACTGATGCGCTCCGGAGCGTATGCACAATTCCGCCGCACGGTCAGCCCAAATCTGGACCCAGTCTGGCCCGAACATTGGTCAAGCGAACGCCTCGCCGAGCGCCGCGCGGAAATCGGCACGACGGCGTTTAGCCGCGCGTACCGATTAGTATGTGCCACCGATGAAGAAACCGCACTCAAGCCCGAGTGGTTCCGTACCTGGCAAGTCGATGCGCCACGCCAACGCACCATCCTGGCCGTGGACCCCGCCGCTTCAACCGCCATGCGCGCCGATCGCACCGCCATCGTCGCGCTGGCCCAAGGCACCGATGGCAAAGTGCGTTGCCTGGAAGCCACCGCCCGACGCGTATCAGGCCCCGACTTGGTCGCATGGCTCACCGAAGCCGATCGCTTCTGGCAACCCGACGCCATCGTCTTCGAAAGCCAAGGCCCATTCCTCGCGCTCAAAGACTTGCTGGTCGCCCACTGCACCTTCGGCCCAAAAATCCAAGCCGTGCGCCACACGATCAACAAGTCCGAGCGCATCCGAGCCTTCGGCGTCCACGCCGAAAGCGCCCGCTTCCTCCTAAAAGGCGATGCGGGTGGGCAAGTCGATCCAAGCCAAATGCCCCTCTACGACGAACTCACCACCTACCCATTAGCCGACACGGATGATTTGGCTGATGCGGCCGCGTTTGGCACGGCGTGGTTACTGAGTCGGCCGGAGCCACGGGTGTGGTGAGGAATGAGCCAAGCGCGTGCGGCATAGATGAACCGGAAGGGACCGCTAGTGAATAATGGAAGATGCCATCAATCGAGCGTTGGGAACGTTTCCACTGATTAGTGTTTCAACGATCTGTCGGTATTTCGGAATTGTTTCATCCGACGAAAACACTGGTGTTGGGACCATTAGACTCATCACATCCTTGGGCTCAAACTTGAGAAGTCCATCAGCGTATCGACGCCCTACCACCTCGTATTGAGCCGCAACTTCGGCGCTCATCAATGCGATTGCCCAAGCCGTTCTCTCGCATAAGGGCATCCGTTTTCGAAAGTGAATCGTATAGAGCGTGTTCGTGACCGTCAGCTGTCGCATTCGATTCAATGAAATCCAAGGGCCGAAAGGAGACATTCCACTCAGAAATCCATCCGCATGTGCTGGTATTCGGGTTTGGAACCAAGGATCTCGTATTCGTATCTTCTGGCGATCAGGAAGTGACGCGGTCTCCCCTTCGTGAAGATAGGCGGTCACAGCTTGCGGTCGGGGTCCGCGCCGAACCCTGGGCCAAAACAACCACACTCGCTCGTTAGCGCTTTTCAAGCGACTCCAGAGCTCAACGTTCGCGATAGCAGAGGTCAGATGACGAGCTCTGCTCAGAACAGGTTTCACCGCCGTGAGTGGTAATCCCGCACGAACTCGTTCGGATTCACTTAAGAGAAAATAACTGCTGTCGCCCGTAACTGCCCCAATGCTAACGCGCGCGATGTCTCCAAATCGGACCAAAGATCTTCGGTTTCTAGAAATGGACGGCAACGTATGAGGCTTAGGTTTGTCGACCCTGCCGGTACGAAGTGGTTTGACATTAAGTTGCGCAATCACTTCGTCGACCGTAGCAACGTCGAAGCGGCGATGGAGTTCTCGTTTCTCCCCGTATCCTTCAGCGGTGACCACGATGCATCCATCCAAGATGCCTCTAAAGAAGGTTGAATCACTTCGAATAACATCCACCCTGCGAAATGAACTTGAGATATGAAGACGCAGGTCGGCCGCATAATCTGCATAATCCCAACCAGAGGGGAGGATAAGACACATACCTCCACCCGGCTTTAAGAGTTGCAATGCTGCGCAAACAAATGCATACCAACAGTTGGCTTTAGGAGGCACTAGGCCACCGCCTGGGCGAGAGATTCTTAACGCGGACTTGCGAATGGTAGGCGGGATCTTATGGAGCGGGACAAACGGAGGATTTCCAATGACACGATCAAACCGATTAGCCGTGTTTCGCGACCAACCTAGGAAGTCAACGCCGCAGTGGTATTCGGAACACCATTTCTTCAGCCCGCGATGCCGATCGAGTTCAACGGCCGTTACTTGATTGGTAGCAATTCCGCGTTTGGCCATCGCCGTCAAAAAAGCCCCACGCCCTACACATGGCTCAAGCCAACGATCACCGGTACGATTAGGTAGGGCACCGGCCATTGCCTCGGCCAGTGGGGCCGGAGTGAAAATCTTACATTCATCAGGTGCCGTAAGGATTTGAAGTTTCATTTAGGCACAACCAAGCGATTTTCAGGCATGCGCGCGCGTTTTAACGCGATCCAAGGGGGGATTTCGGCAAAACTAACGACGTCCTGTTGCCAGGCCAACAAAGTGCTCAATCGACGCTTCTGCGCCTCTCGCCAATCCTGCATTTCCCGACTCGTTGTCGCAGAGTGTTTTTCCCACACGTCCTGAAAAAGCTCTCCAAGCATGAACTCGGCTACCGCTGTGGGCGTAAAGGCCAAACAAGGCAATCGAGGTACTGAAATCGAACGTGGAAATGGCGGTAGTTCGCTGGAACCAAGAATCTGAACATGGAACATACAGCCAGGTGAGCCAGTGTCTCCGATCTCCATTCGCCACATGGACAGAGTTTGGTGTGTCACCGTATCGATCCATTCGACACGGACGCTTGCAATTCCGCTTAGTCGAAATTGTTTTGGCGTGTCATACTTGCTTATCCGCGGATCGGGTATGACTTGCCAAAGGGCTGTCAAGCGGCCAACGACCTCAGGGCCCGCGTTCCTCAGGCCGCGCTCATATGCTTGGCTAGGCTTGGTTAGAAGTGGTTGGTGGTCCGGAATCTCCCAGCCATAGGCCCTATTCAACACGGCCGGTGGATTGTTGGTGAGTGGGGCGCGCGCACGAATTTGACTCAGTCTACTCCGAAACGCGATCATGCACGCTTCGGCGGATGGCGACAGATGGTCCTTGGCGAATTGATAGAAATCAGAAACTTCACGTTGCGTCTCGTCGAATGAGAACCTTAGTTCGCTCACGGCTGTCCCCATACTTGCGGCCTAGTTCTATTTGGAAAACACGCGATTTATGTCGTCTTCGACAACAACGGCTGCCAATCGCGGGTGATCCTTTGCCAAAGTAACCGTTGTCCAAGCTTGGCTTGCATATGGAGGCCAATCATCAGGTTGAATGCGGACAACATCCTCGGGTGCACATGCTTCGGGAAGTTGTTGAAAATCAGCGCCAACACATACGACGGGCGATTCACTCGAACTAGCGACTAGTTTGCTCGCGGTAATTTTCTCCATCTTCTCTCGGAGTACACCGGGTGCCACCGTAACGCCTTCGGTCAAGTCCCAAAGGGCGTCTTCGATTCCCGCCCGCCACCACCGAGCGCCAAGAAAGTCCGCCAAAACTCCTGTGTATCGACAATTCTCAAATAACGTGCCCAGTTTTGTCTTCAACGCGATAAGGAGCGATTCGTGCGTCACCCTGAGGCGAGCCGCTAGGCGATGCGAGTCAAGCAAAAAACAAGGATATGGAAGGATTCGGTGCAACATCCATCGGAGGAATACTAAG
The DNA here is from genome assembly GCA_031362705.1 of Gemmataceae bacterium. Lineage (GTDB taxonomy): Bacteria > Planctomycetota > Planctomycetia > Gemmatales > Gemmataceae > JAIBBI01. Next base: position 5,347 of record JANLTA010000024.1, read on the forward strand.
CCATGATTGCGTTCGGACAATTCAGTTAGCGGCGGACAACAACTCGATATTTCAGCAAGAGCTGTTGGCGACCACTGCGATAGATCATCACCTGCGACTGGCTGGTCGATTTTGAGCAGTCCTAGCACGAGCTTGATTGATGCATTGTGATTGTCGCCGGGCCACTCGGAAGGCAGTGCGCGGATTGCGTCGGCAAGGATAGATGCCTGACGGATGACGTCTGTTGAGTCGGACTTCAAAAACACCCACTCGAGGTTGTAAGCTCTAGCGATCACATGCTGCCGAGATTCCGCTGGTGTAATCCACAGTTTTTCAGGTTGTCCTGTTTGCAGCGCAAATCCGGTTGGATGGCTATCTGCGTTTAGCTGCTCTCGAAGCACCGAGCACAGCGAAAGCCCCTTTTGAGGGGCTAAGCCAATTTGCTTCTGTTCGTCGCGCTCCGGCCAGTGGGTGAGAACATAATCAACGAGGACCAAGTCCGCCGAATTCAATTGGTCGGAGTCAATTTCCTCTGGATGGATCACCTCAAAAGTCGCAGCTCCCGGGGGTAGGTTCCTAAAAACCGGCCGTTGTTCTTCGGGTTCATCATCGATCACAACCACCTTTGACGGGCGATTCGTACTCATGGCGAATGCTTGCCTCCTGGAAAAACAATTTCTACTGCGGTCTTATATCCCTTGGCTGGTGGCGCGAACCGAATCATCGCACCATATTGTTCCAGCATGTCGCGCGTGATGGTTAAACCCAGCCCCATCCCAAGGCCCAACGTGCTATCCACCTCAGCAACCGATGACTCGAACGGCCGAAACCACCGTTCCGATTCAGCTAACTTCACAGCGACACCGGTGTTTTCGATAACCACGTGGGCTCCGTCTTTCCTTTGCGCACCGGAAGCACGAATCGAGCCTCCTTTCCCCGCAGCCTTGACGGCATTGGAAAGGAGATTGGAAAAAACGGAAGTTAATTCAGCCGAGAACATTGGTGGTGATTTGATGTCCGATGGTATTTCGTTCGTAATCTCAATCCCCCGCCGCTCTGCCGCGGGCGCGACCAGTCGAGTTGCGGCTTCAAATCGCTCCGCCATTCTTAAACGGCTTCGTCGTCGTCGTGCATCCGTCGATGTTAGATCGACTAGATACGCGGCCTGACGCTCAATTTGACGACGCAAGTCACCAACAGATTGATAAACTTGGTTTAACTTTGCGCGCAGGTCACGAGAATTGGAATCATCGTTCCGCAATCGATCAATAGCTTCATGTACCGCAATCGCGATTCCGAGTAATCCACGAATCTCGTGAACAAAGCTGGCGGTTTGGGTGCCAAGAGACGCCAGGACGCGGAGTATTCCATTCGTGTCCTTGGCTCTATCTGCAGCGGAGATCACTTCGGCAATGGCCGTCTCGGTAAACTCAAGACGCTCTTCTATGGCGTGTGGGCTGGCTGCATTTGCCAGTAGGCGACGGGCGTCTTTTACCGTTTCCAAAGCATCTTCTGATGCGTCTGCCAATGCTCTAGGCTGCGATGCCACGATTGGCTGTTTCGTTGAAAACAAATCTGCTTGGCCTTTAGGCGAGCTCGCTGTCGACGATGATTCAGATTGACGTTTTTGTCGGCGCTCCTCCTGCTCACGACTACGTGAGAACATTGTCGCGGCCGCGCGTGTGCGCGTTAGAAGGTCGGTGCCTCGGCGGACGATTTCAACGAGACTGTCGTATCCGGCCTCGGCGACAAAGCCTTCCCGATTGACGAGCATTCGAAGCGTCGGTGCCTCTTTTTGGGTCAGAAACACTGCACCTGTATACGATCGGTTGGCAAGACCTAATAGTTGCCAATCGCCAGCGTCCGCTTCGGCCGCCGTTATTTCTTGAAACAGTTTATCTGTTTCCCAACTTCGCCTTGTGTAGTTGGAATCCAAGCTAAGCCAATCATCGGTGGGCTCGCCATATGGTAGTACGCGAAATCCCTCCACATAAACACGTACGCCGCTAGATAACCGCAAGAAATCGCGGACGTCTTTTTTGTGCACCTGTTCGTCACGAACGAGAATACGAGCTTGAAAAAATGGACCAAGGTTTGGATTGGGGTGGGGGCATTTGAATCTACGTACCGTTGCGTCGGAGTATTTTTTTGCCGTCGGCTTAGTGGGTCCCACTGCGTAGCGCACATAGTCGCTGTTGGTTCGGCAGTCGATCTCTAGCACCCAATTTGTTTGGTCAATTAGCGATCCCCAATAATCATCCCCTTGCTCAAATTCTCCCTCAAGTGTGATCTGACAGCCTGGGTCACCTTTTGTCGTATCACGGATAATCGGTGATTTGAATAGGAGAGGAGTGGGCAATAACCGTTCCGGCAATGGCTCGATTAAGCTGACTGGGGTTTGGAAAGAACGGCATTCAGCGATAAACCGGGTTCGCTCCTTTGCGGACCATGGCCGCCGCAAGTGACTCAATGTAATCTCAGTGCCGGGATGCCTTGCTTTCGGAAGATTGCCAGAATTCAATTGAATCTCGTTGCTCAGTTGATCAAGTGTTGACTTTTCCTCAATTCGTTTCCAATCAATGGATGCGGACAAGTAACTCTTTGAGGCCGAACTTGGCTTGCCAGCAACCGAACTCACCGCCATTAACGTGGCAAGTTTGTGAGCTGCGAGTCGGCCGATACCCTTTGATCCTGTATATCGGCGCCCAAAAAATGGCGATTGCAAATCACTTTCCTTAAACCTCGATGCAATTCGCAGAAATCCGTTTTTGAAACGATGCTCATCCATACCGCACCCGTTGTCTTCGATAACGATTTTGCCGCGACTCGGGGTTTCCAGATCGAATGCTGAGACTACTATCCGAGTGGCATCTGCGTCGTATGCGTTCTTAATCAGTTCAAGTAATGCCGTGGAATCGCGGCCTACGAGTAGCTCGCCCAATTCACGGAATATGTGAGTGTCAACTGAAAACTGCAGGTTCGTTGGGTCCGGCACTTCCACCACCTGCTAAAAAGCACCCTTTATCTGGCGTCATGAACAATCTAATCCTTGGCCCCATGATTTGCTAGCCGGGCTACGGGAATTGCATCGGTGCCTCGAAACACTACCTGCCGCGCTGCGGCCGGGTCTCCGGACCCGGCTGCGGTTTCGACCATAGGTCTCCTCTTTTGTGCCGGATGCCCCGACGCCATCCCGCAATGTGCTGCCTTCCAGTAAATTGCGGAATTCTGGCGAATTCCGCTACGGGCATTGACTATGACATTTTTTTAGTGTACATTTATACCATATCGGCGCGACACGCCGATGCACTGCGGTGTTCTTGCCAGACTCGGAACCAGTTTGGCTGGCACATCGA
>JANLTA010000134.1:0-2069 GCA_031362705.1 Gemmataceae bacterium
GCGCGTTGCGCTTCTCCGGTCGATTAATGCATACCTGCAAGATACCGTCGTTAATGACGGCGTCGATGAATCGGGTTTTTAGCATATGGTCCTAGGGGTGGGTCGGCAACGAGAATAGACCAAATATCGTGAGCGCAAAAAAATAGCCGGCGGGGAAGGGGCCCAGCCGGCGCGGGCGTTGCATTAATTGCTAGTTATTGTTTTAGGGGCTAAGCATGGACCTGTCGGTAATCTTTAATCATCACCGCCATCAGATCCTTAAGCTGTAGTTTTTCCTTTTTGAGGCTCTCCAGCTTAAGGTCGTCCATTACAACTTGTTTGGCGTGCGCGTCATGGACTTGCGTCTTCAGCGTTCCGTACTTGTCGTATAGCCGGCGGAACTTTGCATTATCCGTGAGTAGCGCGTCAACGGCATCCTGATCGAATTCGAACATGCGACCCCCTTGGGTTGGGATAAGGATTGACACCGAACAGCTCTAAAGCTAGCTCACCGAGGCGCCTCTCGCAAGGATCCGACGCCACGTGGAAGGCCACGTCGAGGATGCCGGCTTGGATCGATTTGTAGCCGCGGGGCAAGCCCCGATAAAACGCTAATTTGCTGTTTTTGCGTAGGAAATACCGCTACTACGGGGTGGTCGCCAGCGATCGGTTGCAGTAACCAAGCGGTCCGTAATGCCAATTTCGAAGGCGGCATGGCCCGCATCGGCGACGATCTCCCACCCGGCTTCGGGCCAGGCTTGGTGCAGCAACCAGGCCGTCGCCATCGGACACACCACATCGTAACGGCCCTGGACGATCGTCCCGGACAAATGGCGAATTCGGGGAACGCCGTCCAATAGCTCGGTATCGGACCGGAAAAACCCTCCGTTAACGAAGTAATGCGCTTCGATTCGTGCAAACGCCAAGGCGAAGCCGTCTAGCGCGAAGGCCGCGACCTGATCGGGATCCACCATCAAGTGACTTGTACTCGCTTCCCATATGCTCCAGGCCCGCGCTGCACGGAGTTGTTCGGCGCGGTCCGGGCTGGTAAGTCGACGGTAGTACGCCGCGATCATGTCGTGCCGTTCGGCGGCCGGGATCACGGCCTGGTAGTCTTCCCATGCATCCGGAAATAGCGCACTCGCGCCGGCCTGATAGAACCACTCCAGTTCCCAACGCCGCAACGTGAAAATCCCACGCAAAATAAGTTCGGTCACTCGCGCTGGATAGGTTTGGGCGTAGGCCAAGGCCAACGTCGACCCCCACGATCCACCGAACAATTGCCAGTGCGTGATTTTCAGGAGTTCGCGCAAACGCTCCATATCCGCGACCAGATCCCACGTTGTATTCCGGTCAAGACAGGCATGTGGTGTCGATTGTCCACACCCGCGCTGGTCGAACAGAATGATGCGATAGGCGTCAGGATCGAAAAACCGGCGCATCTTCGGGGTCGTTCCGCCGCCCGGGCCGCCGTGAATGAAGATCACTGGCTTGCCGTTGGGTCGTCCGCTTTGCTCGTAGTAAATACGATGCGGGGAGTCAACTGTTAACCAGCCGGCGTCATACGGTTCAATGGGTGGATAAAGTTCGCGCACGTGGGGGTCCTGTCAGACGAGAGTAATTCAACGTACCATGCCTCGGCAATGCAGCAGCCCTTCCCAAATGAGCACCGCAGCTTCGGAACATTTAATTTTCATCACGGGGCGCCTGGCAGAACGTCCGCTCACGCGGGTCTTAGCCGAGCTGAATCCGCGGCCGTTCAGTTATGAGATCCGCGTACTCGGGGTGACGGTCGCAGCATTGCTGACCACCGACATGATCGCGCGCCGGATCGGCCCGCTCGGCACGGCAACACGGGTCATTGTGCCCGGTCGTTGTCGTGGTGATCTCGGACCGCTCACCATGCAATTCGGGGTGCCATTCGACCGTGGACCCGAAGAGCTGAAAGATCTCCCACAATTCTTTGGGACGCAAGGTCGCGAGCGTGAACTCAGCCAGCATGACTGCCTGATTTTTGCCGAGATTGTTGACGCCCCGCATTTAACGATCGACGCGATCTTGCAGCGCGCGGTCCGTTACCGCGCCGACGG
>JANLTA010000593.1:0-4007 GCA_031362705.1 Gemmataceae bacterium
CCAGCTTGGGGCTGCCCGACATCTTCAACAGCGCACGGATGCCTTATTTCGATTGACGAAGCAACTTACCGAAGTCGCTGGGCCAGAGTTCCTCATTCGTACCGCCGGCCAACAACTTCAGGCGATTTTCGACGGCGAGGCCGCCATTTTTGCGCGGGATGGTCCGGGACCAGTCCAGTTGCGGCATGGTGAGAATACGAGCATCGTGCGAAACGAAGTGAATAGCACGGTCGCCCAGTGGGTTGCCGATCATGATCAGATCGCGGGAATGGGAACCGACACACTCCCGAATGCCACGGCGCTATTTGTCCCGCTGATCGGATCTCAGCGAACACTGGGCGCCATAGGAATTCGGTCGAATGATCCTGAACGTTTCGCGGATCCGGATCAGGGTCGTTTACTCGAAACCTGCGCCAGTCTCATCGCGTTGTCGCTGGAACGAGATCAATCCGTCATCGAAGCAAGCGAAGCGAAGTTACGAGTACAGGCTGAGGAACTGAGAAACTCCTTGCTCAATTCTGTATCGCACGACTTACGCACACCCTTGGCGGTAATCGCCGCAGCGAGTTCGAGCCTCTTGGAAGTTCGACCAGATCGCAGCGAATACTCAAATCGGGAAACACTTCAGACAATTGCGGACGAATCGCATCATCTGGCCCGGTTGGTGGAGAATCTGCTCGATATGACGCGACTTGAGGCTGGTGCCGCCGCGCCGAGAAAGCAGTGGCACGTGCTAGAGGAAGTCGTCGGATCGGCATTGGCCCGGACACGACGTCATCTCGATGGCCATATCGTGAAAGTCGGCATCCCATCCGATTTCCCTTTGATACTGTTAGACGGAGTCTTGATGGAGCAAGTCATCGTGAATCTGCTGGAAAACGCGGCACGATATACACCCGTCGGCAGTGAAATTGACATTCGTGCCGATCTCAAGGGAACGAATGTGGAGCTTCGCGTAGCCGATAATGGTCCCGGACTTCCAAGAGGAAGTGAATCGCGGGTATTGGAGAAGTTCTTTCGTGGTCCGACAGCGACAGCCGACAGCCGGCGCGGAGTTGGATTGGGACTTGCGATTTGTGAAGCCATCATGCAAGCTCACGGTGGTAAGATTGTTGCACAGAACCAGACGACTGGCGGTGCCGAGTTTGTCATTACGCTACCGGCCGAACAGTCGCCGCCACGTGTTTTGCTGGATGAATTGTCACAAACGAGCATTCGCTGAATCATGGCGTCAACATCTCCGCTGATTCTGTTAGTCGATGACGAGAAGCCGATCCGCCGACTCGTGCATACTTCGCTCGGCGGCGAAGGTTATCGGGTTGTGGAGGCGGAGACGGGCCAGGATGCTTTACTGCTTGCAGTCCAGCAATCGCCCGATCTCGTCATTCTCGATCTGGGCTTGCCGGATATGGACGGGCAAACGGTCTTGAGTCAGTTGCGTGAGTGGCTGCAGGTACCGATCATCATTCTGTCTGCTCGCGATCAGGAGAATCAGAAAATCACGGCGTTGGATCGCGGCGCGGACGACTACCTGACCAAGCCCTTCAGCACTGGCGAACTCTTGGCACGAGTCCGGGTCGCTCTACGACATGCCGCGCAACTTGGTGCCGATTCACCATCGTCGGTTTTTTCCGTCGGCGAGTTGACAGTCGATCTCGGCACAAGGCGTGTTGCCATTCGCGAAACTGAAATCCGGCTGACACCGATTGAATACAAGTTGCTGACAACGCTCGTTCGCAATGCCGGCAAAGTCTTGACCCACCGGTACTTACTTGACGAAGTTTGGGGCAAGAATCACACGCGCGAAAACCACTACCTTCGTGTCTTCATGGCGAGCCTGCGCCGTAAGATAGAGACCGATTCGGCGCAACCTCGGTACCTTCTGACCGAACAAGGCGTCGGCTACCGGCTTGCATACGAATGACAATCGCTACGAAGCTTATTTCTTTTCAGGATTTTTCTCGTCCTTCTTGTCGCCTTCGGCCTGACCACCAAGGTTCTTGAAGTAACCCTTGGCCATGTCTCGAGCCGCCTTCGGGATTCGCTGCGTTTCAATCGCTTCCGGTGCATCCTGTGCTGCGGTCTTAATGTCGGTCGCCAGATCCACGCCAGCTTTCTTTTTGAACGCCTGACCGGGGACGAAGCCGTCGAATACTTTTTGTCCCTTAGGATTGAACTGTGCGTTTTGCTTGGCGTCGAATGGGCGAATCTTCCCCTGATCGCCGTCGGACCGTTCGCCACGGCCGATGCCGCCGTTGTTCATTTGCGAATCACCGCTACCACGCCCACCCGGATTCGTTGGAGACCGACCGGCCCCCTCGCCATTACCGTTTCAGGTGCCGCCCGGACACGGCTCGACATCGTCAAGCGCTTTGGTTATGGCGTCGCGGTAGTCCTTCATGTTCTGCAGGGCGTCACGCAAGTCGTTGATGTCCTTTTCATCCTTGGCCATTTCGCCGATTTGATCGGCCGCCTGACCCATCGCCTTTTGCGCTCCGGCTGCATCGCCGGCTTTCATGCACTGCTGGCATTGGTTCAGCTTGTTGGCCAGTTTTTGCAGGTCTTTAAGCTTCTCATTTTCCTGCCGCAGCTGCGCCATTTCCCGCTCCAGCGCTTCAGGGTCGAGCTTGCCGTTCTCGCCGAGCTTCTTGAGCGTTTCCTCTTTGTTCTTCTGAACTGCCAGGTCGCTCATCTTCTTTTGCAGGTTGTTCAACTGCTTGGTCAGTTGCTGTTTTTCCTGCTCGGTCAGTTCGTCTTTGGCCATCTTCTTGGCGAGCTTGTCCATCTGCTCGCGAGCCGAGTCGAGATCGCCTTCGGACATCGCCTTCATGAAGTCCTTGGCCGGGCCTTCCTGCTGCGAGCCGTCGTTCGGCGTGACCTGATCTTTCATCTGCAACTGCTGCTGTAGCAATCGCGATTTTTCGCCGCGCTCGCGCTCGAGCTTTTTGACTTCATCTTCAATCGGCGTCATTTCTTTAACGCGGTCGCGGAGTTGCTTCGTCGTGTCACGCGGCTGCCGGGCGATTTCATCAAGCTTCGCCTCCAGCTTCTTGAGGTCTTCGGATTTCACTCGGTCCGCGTAGGCTTGCGGATCGCGCTTCGGCTTGGTTATCAGGTCGAGCTTCTTTTCCAGCGCCAGCTTATCGGACAGTCCAAGCGCTTTGCCTTCCGTTGTGCCCTGTGCGGTCGGCATTTCCGGGTTGTAGAACAGTGCCACGATTGCAAGCGCTCCGGCCGCCGATGGCACCAACCAACCCGATCGACCCACACGAATTGGAAACCGCTCGCCGACCTTCAGGCCTTTCACGCGACTCAGCGCATCGGCGAGAACGGCTTGGCCTGCACTCGTCGCGGCATCTTCCTTTGTGAGAGCCAGGCTGGTGGTAACCCGCTCGCGAAGGCCGAATGCGTCGTCGAGCCATAACGCGCCTTTGGTGGCGTTTGGTCGACGGACATATGCAACGACAATTGATGCGATGGTGCCGATGCCAAGCGACCCACACAATACGGACCAGCGCAACCATTGCGGAGATTCGCGCCAAACATAAGGTTCGGCCAGCAACCAAAGCGTGGTGATCGCAATTGCCGCCAGGGACCAGGAAATGCCCTGACGAATCAGTTCGCGAATCATAAGCCGTCGGCGAACCCGACCAACCTGGCGCTCAATCTCGACCCGAAGGTTGGGAACCACGTGAGAACCCTCCTCGGCACGACCTAATCCGTCTCCTATAGTGTATTCGCAAAAAACGGTCGATGACAACAGGAATCGGAGTATTTTCCAACCGTCCTAGCCCAGTGGAAACGGGCAATTGGCCTACGTTTAACGTTTGCCAGCCGATAAATAACGAGTCAAATTGACTGCTGAGCTATCTCTCAAGCCTTAACAAGCTTCAGTGCCAATTGAATCCGACGCGCGGTTTCTTCTCGCCCCAGGATGGCCAGCGTGTCGAACAGGCCGATGCCCACTTCGGCACCGGTGACGGCAACGCGGACCGGGTGGACCAATT
>JANLTA010000151.1:0-4299 GCA_031362705.1 Gemmataceae bacterium
AAAGGCGCGAAGGCGACGGTCGTCGTGTTTTACTCCTTTGAATGCCCCGTCGCGACGAGCTATGCACCAGTATTGATCGAACTGGCGAAGGCCACCAAGGACCGAGGCGTTGCGATGCTCGTAGTCTGCCCGACTCAGGAATCCGCCGAGTCGTTGAAGAAGTCGGCAGCGGAGTACAAGTTCACGTTTCCCGTCTATCGCGATGCCGACGTCAAGACCGCTGATGCACTCAAGGCGGAGACCACACCGGAGGCATTCGTATTTGACGCTGACCTGAAGCTGCGATACCGTGGCCGCATTGATGATGGCTACGTTGCGCGTTTGAAGAAAAATGCGCGAACTGCTTCGAATGACCTGCTGGACGCCGTGGAGGCAACGCTAAGCGGCAAGCCGCTGACAACGCCGGTGACGACGGCCATTGGTTGCCCAATTGATCGTCCGACCAAGTCTGCTACCTCGGAAACAGTGACATATCATCGCGATGTAGCGCCGATTCTGCGGCAGCATTGCCAATCGTGTCATCAACCCGGCGAAGTCGGGCCATTTTCACTGCTGAACTATCAACAGGCGAAACGTTGGGCCGACGACATCAAGGTGTATACGCAGTCGAAGCAAATGCCGCCCTGGATGCCGCAAGGCGGCGTCGCCATGCGCGGCGAACGTAAACTCAGCGACCAGGACATTGCCACATTGGCCAAGTGGGCCGACGCCGGCGCACCGGAAGGTGTTGCGACTCAAGCCGCGGAACCTGCCAAAGCAACCGAAGGCTGGCGCTTGGGCAAACCCGATCTGATCCTCACCGTTACCGAGCCATTTCAGATCGGGCCGATTGGCCGCGATGTGTTCCGCGTGTTTGTGCTACCGACGGGATTGACGGAAGACCAATGGGTCGTCGGGTACGATGTGAAACCCGGTAACACCAAAATCGTGCATCATACGTTGAACTTCTTCGATGCCACCGGCACCGGCCGAGACCTCGAACGCAAAGCGCAGGCGAAGAAAGACCAACTTGCGGGTGATCGCGGGCCGGGCTACACAGCCGGCATGGGTGTTGGGTTCATTCGTCCGTTCTCGACAACTGGCAAACCCAAGTTTGGCGGCCTCGGCGGCTGGGCGCCGGGCCAAGTGCCGCAGTTTGTGCCTGACGGCGCAGGCTGGTATCTGCCGGCCAGCTCGGACTTCCTGCTGCAAGTTCATTACCATCGCAATGGAAAAACGGAAACGGATCGTACCCAGATTGGCCTCTACTTTGCCAAAAAGCCGGTGAAGCAACCGTGGCAAACTATTGTCGCCTCGGGGTTGGGAGCATTTGGCGTGATCCCCGCCGGCGAAGCCAATCACGTAGCCAAAGGCGCGGTGACCTTACAAAACGACGCGGTATTGCATTCGGTTTTGCCACACATGCACCTGCTCGGCAAATCGGTGAAGGTGACGATGACTCCGCCGGATGGTAATCCGCAGGTGTTGGTACAGATTCCCGTATGGGACTACAACTGGCAGGAAACCTATTGGTTCAAAGAGCCAATCCGTGCTCTCGCGGGCACCAAGCTGGAGATCGAAGCCGTGTTCGACAATAGCACCGCGAACCCCAATAACCCCAACGCACCGCCGAAGCCCGTCCGCCGCGGCGAACAAACCGACAACGAGATGCTCTTCGCTTTCTTCGGCGCGACAAGTACGACAGAACCGTGGGAACGCGTGCGGTTTCGGCCGACGGTATCCTCCCATCAACCCGGCAAATAGCCACTGCTTCACATTGTGCCTTCGTCAGTCATTGACTTTCGCATTCGCATTTGACTATTACCCGCCGTAAACTACCCAAACTTAATTGGTCTCCGGAGTGCTCGCGCGATGCCGCGTATTATTCGTACTTTTACGGTTTTGCCGCAGTTGCCCGAACGGCTGATGGCGCTGCATCGGTTGGCGTACAACCTGTGGTGGTGTTGGCACCCGGAGGCGTGGGAATTGTTTCGCCGCATTGACTCGGACTTGTTCGAGTCGCTTGATCATAGCCCCGTGCGCCTGCTCGGGACTATTCCACAGAAGCGCATCAAGGAACTCGAACACGACGATGGCTTCCTTGCTCATCTCGACCGCGTCGCGGGGCAGCTTGGACAGTATCTCGCCGCCAAGACGTGGTTTTCGGAAACCTATGGTTCACTGAATGTCACTTGTGGCGATCGGCCATGCGTATCGTACTTCTCGATGGAATTCGGCATCCACGAGTCGGTGCCGGTGTATTCGGGCGGTCTCGGTATTCTGGCGGGTGACCATCTCAAGAGCGCGTCTGATTTGGGCGTGCCGCTCGTGGGCGTCGGCATTATGTTCCGCGAAGGTTACTTTCGCCAGTACTTGAATGCCGAAGGCTGGCAGCAGGAACGCTATCCGGAAAATGACTTCACCAATCTGCCGCTGATCGCGGAAGCCAATTCCGATGGCACGCCGTTGCTGATCCCGGTGCCGCTGCCGGGGCGATCCGTGCAGTGCCGCGTTTGGCGAATTCAGGTGGGTCGCGTACCGCTGTTTCTGTTGGACACGAACATCCCGCAGAACAGCGCGGAGGATCGTGCCATCACCGCTCAACTTTACGGCGGCGACAAAGAAAATCGCATCAAGCAGGAAATGGTCCTCGGCGTCGGCGGCATCCGCGCACTGCGCGCATTGGGCCGCGAGCCTGTCGTTTGCCACCTCAACGAAGGTCACTCGGCATTTTGCGCGCTTGAGCGCATCCGCATCCTGATGGACGAAAAGAAACTGGACTTCGCCACCGCGAGGGAATTGGTAAAGGCCGGCACTGCGTTCACGACCCACACTCCTGTCCCCGCCGGAAACGAAGTATTCTCGTCGGAATTGGTGCTGAAGTATCTCGGCGAACCGATGGCGGCGTTGGGTCTGGATCGCAAGGCATTTCTCGGACTGGGCCGGCAAAACGTCGATGATGACACGGAGTCATTCGGCATGACCGTGTTGGCTCTCAAACTTGCCAACGTGGCCAACGGCGTGAGCAAGCTGCACGGCGAAGTCAGCCGTAAGATGTGGGCTGCGCTGTGGCCGGGGCTGCCGGCCGACGAGGTGCCCATCACTTCGATCACCAACGGCGTGCATACGCGCAGTTGGCTGTCCCCTGAAACCGCGCTGATTTACGATCGTTACATGGGCGTGCAATGGGAAGAGCGACCAACCGATTACACCATTTGGCGGCGCGTCGATTCGATTCCCGACACTGAACTGTGGCGTACGGCCGAACGTGGTCGCAGTCGCCTCGTAAACTTCGCCCGGTCGCGTCTGAAGCTACAACTGGAACGTCGCGGGGCGTCGCCGGCAGAAATCGCCAAAGCAAGCGAAGTTCTCGATCCCGATGCGCTGACCATCGGTTTCGCCCGGCGATTCGCCACTTACAAACGCGGCGGATTGTTGTTCAAAGATGTGGAGCGCCTTTCAAACATCCTCAATAACAAGCATTGGCCGGTCCAGATCATCATCGCCGGCAAGGCCCACCCGCACGATGCGGAGGGGAAGAAGGTCATCTCCGAAGTCATCCACATGGCCAAGCGGGCCGATCTGCGAATGCACATCGTGTTTTTGCAGGACTACGACATGAACGTGGCCCGCTATATGGTACAGGGCTGCGCCGTGTGGCTGAACAATCCGCGCCGGCCGCTAGAGGCTTCCGGCACCAGCGGCATGAAAGCAGCCGTGAACGCGGGGTTGAATTGCAGCATTCTCGATGGCTGGTGGGTCGAGGGTTACGACCAGGACAATGGCTGGTCTATCGGTGCCGGCGAAGAGTATGCCGACCTTGCTTATCAAGACGAAGTCGAAGGCCGAGCCATTTACGAACTCCTCGAGCAGGAAATCGTGCCGACATATTATAACCGCGGCGCCGACGGTGTGCCGCGCGAATGGGTTCGCCGAATGAAGCGCTGCATTCGCACGCTGATTCCCATGTTCAATACCAATCGTCAGGTGCAGGAATACGTCGAGCGGTGTTACCTGCCGAGCGCCTTACGACACAACGCACTGGCTATTGATAACGCCAAGCCGGCCAATGAACTCGCGTCGTGGCGGCGCAATCTCAACAAGGCCTGGCCCGGCCTCAAAGTTGAAAGCGTGGAATCCAACGACGGCAAAGTCCATCGCGTCGGTGAACAACTCACGGTAACCGCGTTAGTGGATCTGGCAGGATTGAGCGCCGACGAAGTGGCCGTGCAACTCTATCACGGCAACGTTGATAACGACGGCAACGTTCCGTCGGCCACGGTGACTCTGATGCAACCAGTCGAACAAAACGGCAAGCGT
>JANLTA010000206.1:0-3058 GCA_031362705.1 Gemmataceae bacterium
CCCCAAGGGCGGTGGTATGCCACCCAAAGGCGGAGCCGTGGCCGGCAAGTCGTCCACGAGTACGCAAGGCTCGTGACGAGCAAATGCGAATTCTACGGGCGACCCCTCCAAATAATTGGTAGTGTCTCAATTTGACACGACGCGAGAAATCGTCGTGTCCGAATTGAATTCGTCTTCTTTGTGCTTCCCTTTGTGCCCTTTGTGTCTTTGTGGTGAGTTCTTAAGACCAACCACAAAGACACAAAGGGCACGAAGGAAAGCACAAAGAAGACAAATACATTCATACTCGTCAATTTCTCGCGCCGTGGTAGTTTGAGACTCTACCGACTCCCGGTGCAAACTCAGGTCGCCAAAGTTTAGCCGCATAGCGCGGCCAGTGCCAAAGCAAATCGCGCCGCCCTTGAATCAACCTTGCCGGCAAATAGGGTTGCATCGTCCCTCGTGATTACTCCGGAGAACACAACCATGAGCAAGGTGAAACCCATTCCCGACGGCTACCACACCGCGACGCCGTATCTGGTCGTCGATGGCGCGGCTGCCGCCCTCGATTACTACACCAAGGCATTCGGCGCGACCGAGCTGCATCGCCTCCCCGGACCCGAAGGCAAGATTGGCCACTGCGAGTTCAAGATCGGCGACTCCATCATCATGATGGCCGATGAACATCCCGGAATGGGTGCCCACGGTCCGAAGAAATTTGGCGGATCGCCGATCACCATCATGCTCTACGTCGAAGATGTGGACACCGTGTTCAACCGCGCGATCGCCGCCGGTGGCACCGTCGAACGGCCGGTCGAAAACAAATTCTATGGCGACCGAGCCGGCGGCGTCATCGACCCGTTTGGCCACAAATGGTACATCGCCACCCACGTCGAAGATGTCTCCCCGGAAGAGATGGCAAAGCGCATGGAAAAGATGTGCGCCGGCTAACGGAGTGCGTCGCGTGGATCAATTCATGCAAGCCGCGATTGCCGAAGCCGAGGCCGGGCTGGCCGAAGGCGGCATCCCCATTGGCTCCGTGCTGGTGCATCGCGGCCAAATCATCGGTCGCGGCCACAATCGCCGGGTGCAGCAGGGCAGTGCCATCCTCCACGGGGAGATGGATGCTTTTGAAAACGCCGGCCGCCAAGCTGCAAATGTCTACCGCGAATCAACAATCTACACAACATTGTCGCCGTGCGCCATGTGCAGCGGCGCAATCCTGCTGTACGGCATTCGCCATGTCATCGTCGGCGAGAATCAAACCTTCCTCGGTGAAGAAGAACTGCTGCGCAGCCGTGGCGTCACTGTGAATGTGTTGCAAGACCGGCGCTGCATCGACTTGATGACGCAATTTATTGCCGATCATCCGCAGTTGTGGAACGAAGACATCGGAGTCTGAGTCATGCCGCCGACCAACGGTATTCTGGAAACAGCTCTTTACGTCGATGATCCCGAACAATCGGCCAAGTTTTACCAAAGGGTCTTCGGTTTCGACGCCTTCTCATCCGGCGAACGCCTCATTGCGATGAAAATCGCCGACAAGCAGATTCTGTTGCTATTCAAGAAAGGCCTGTCCGAGCATCTGCCCAACCTGAAACATGATGGCTCAGGCCAGTCGCACATGGCTTTCGCCATCGACGCGGTGCAACTCGCGGCGTGGGAACAATGGCTCGTTCAATGCGGTGTAGCCATCGAAGAGCGCAAAGTGTGGGACCGCGGCGGCGTCAGCCTTTATTTCCGCGATCCCGACGGTCATCTCCTCGAAGTCGCCACGCCCGGCGTGTGGGCGATTTATTGATCTAGTTCGACTTGCGCGACTCTTATTGCTTTTGACGGCCATCGATTGTTGTTGTTGCTCGCTTCGTCTCAAGCTGCAACTTCGGTTCGACCGATCTCCGGTTGGGGGAAGATGTTCTCCATAATCCGTGCCGCAATCGATCACCTGCGAACGCGGCTTTGTGACGGGATGAACGGGCTGTTTGACGCACTGGCGAGGCAGCCCACGACCGACAGGCCCGGACGGACTGGCTCCAGGTCGATCTCTCCGCAAGGCGAGGCCGATCCAAACTGTCCGCTTCATGGCCCCGGACCCCTTCACCGCCCTGGCGGCCGCGTCCCTGCCGACGCCCGCCAGGGTGAGCCGCTGCATCGCATCACCTGGGTTTCGTCATCATGTCCTACTGGCGAGCGACCCGCCACCCGGCTCCCTGTCTGGCCTTTGTGCTGCCGCTGTTGTGCATCTACGAATTTGCCGTCATCTCTTTGGGCGGCACGCAAGCAATCTCCGTGCGCAACGGTGCCGACGCCTGGCTCCGCTGGATGCTGAATGCTGCCGGTCCAAGCTTCGGCCTTCTCGCGCCAGTGATGATTGGCCTCGGCCTTATCTGGTGGGCCATGCGCCGCCGTGCCGATGCCCCGACCGATGCCTCGTCCGTCGTTCTCGGTATGTTTCTCGAAAGCATCATCTTCGCCATCGGCCTTTGGGCGCTCAGTCGATCATTTGGCCCGCTGTTAGATTCACTGGGTATTACGCTTTCAACAACTAGCGAAACAACAAACAACTTATCAAAAACGCCCACGCCGATTGCCCAGTCCGTGACATTCCTCGGCGCCGGCATCTACGAAGAAGTGATCTTCCGCCTAGGCCTATACGGCGGTGCCGCGTTCCTACTGCGTGTCGCCTTAGTCCCCAAATCGCTTGCCATCATCCTGGCCGCGCTACTCAGCGCCATCGCCTTCGCCGCCGTGCACCACGTGGGAACCCAAGGCGAAGCCCTCGACGGCTACGTCTTCGCATTCCGCGCCTTGGCCGGCTTATTGTTCGTAGGCATCTACGCCCTACGCGGCTTCGGCATCGCCGTCGGCGCCCACGCCTGCTACGACGTGCTGGTGGGCATCGCGGTGTGAGTGCGTCTTGGCGAGCCGGGAGCGTCAGCGACCGGAGGAGTTGCTGGCCATAGTTCAATGCGCAGAAGAACGGCGGGCGACTGCTTCGGGCGCTGACGCTTCCGGCTCGCCAAGACCCATTCACACCGCGATCCCCACCAGCACGTCGTAACACGCATGCGCCCCGACG
>JANLTA010000599.1:0-10080 GCA_031362705.1 Gemmataceae bacterium
ATCGCCACGGTGGGAAACGGCATGGATTCGATGGCTGCCAACACGTCAAGACCCGCGCTCAATAATCGGCGTGTCAGTCCCGTCTGGTCGTCGATGAGTCCGTACAGTTCGCGAAGATTAGCGCCGGCGATGAAGATGCCATCTTTGCTGCTCGACAGAACTAAGCCGTTGAGATCGCGCTTGCCGGCAACTTGCGTCAAGGCGTCGGCAAAGTCGCTCCAGACCGCGGTCGAGAGTGTGTTGGCCCTCGAATCGGGTTGGTCAAATATGATGTGGGCGATGGTGTCCCTGAATTCAATCCTGACTGCTGGTGCGTCGTTCATCGATTCAACTCCACGGATACGGGGCAATGTAGTGGGCACGTTATGGTTGCCAACCATTGCACGAGCGGGTAATTTGGTCAGGTGCGGCCAAATGCTGGCCCGACGCGGGGTACTTTCGTGGCCATGTCCCGTCGTGCGTTCTTGGCATCGGCTGCCGTGGTCGTGGCGGGGTGTGGCGGCCCATCGGCCGAACCGGACTTGGTGTGGGGCAAACGCGGCGTCGTCAACGGTGACCTCATTCGGCCCCGTGCTGTCACCATTTTGCCGGGCGACCGATTGTACATTGTCGATTTCACCGCACGTATTCAGTGCTACGACACTAACGGCAAGTATCAGAACATCACCTGGCAGACTCCAGACTACAGCAATGGTCGGCCCAGCGGCCTGGGTGCAACGCGCGACGGCAAGGTCATTGTGGCAGACTCGCACTACCACACGATTCGTGTGCATGATGCCAACGGTGTCGAACTGTTCACACGTGGCGGAAACGCCGGGCCTGATGTGGGACAATTTGGTTACATCAGTGACGTCGTCGAAGACCGAAATGGCGGCTGGTACATTTCCGAGTTTGGTGCCAACGAGAGGATCACGCGGCTGAACCCCAAGGGCGAAGTCGAGTTTGTCTGGGGCGGCCACGGCAGCGAGCCGAATCAATTCAATCACATTCGCGCGATGGCGATTGGTCCCGACGACAACCTCTATGTCGCTGATGCGTGTAACCACCGCATTCAGGTGTTCGACGTCGATGGCAAGTGGTTGCGAACGCTGGGGAAACACGGGACGGAACCCGGAGAGTTTGCGTATCCTTACGATGTGGCCTTCAACTCCAAGGGCTGCCTTTGTGTCGTGGAAATGGGTAACCACCGCGTGCAGAAGTTGAACGTCAGCGGCGGATCTCTGGCGATGTGGGGCGGCCCCGGGCGCAAGCCAGGCCAACTCTATAGCCCGTGGGGTTTGACCATCGATAGCCGCGACCGCATTCACGTCCTCGACACGGAAAACCACCGGGTGCAACGCATACGCCTGTGACATCCCTGCGCGATTACCTGGTCGAACATTGGCTCGCCGTGGCGTTTGCCGCGGTCGGCGTCGTGTTGCTGCTTTTGCGGCAACGTGGTTATGTGCGATTCGGGCCGGGCCTAATCGGCTTGGGCGGATTGATTCTCGCGCCACATTACGGGCCGTGGCTGTTCGGCATCGGCGCGGTACTTCTCCTCGCACAATTCGGCTATCTTGCGATCTCAACACGCTGGTATCGCTACGCGGCAATGGGTAGCGCGGCCGCATTGGCACTTGGTTTGGGTGCATGGGCAAGTGTCCCGCTTGGTGCTGAACTGACCGAGTTGGGCAAGACGGTTCGCAGTCTGGAACTGGTGGAGCCGCTGTGGTTACTGTTGCTGGCGGTCATCCCGGTCATCGTGGTGATGAGCTTTCGCAGCCTGGCCGGGTTAGGCTCGGTGCGGCGATGGGTGGTGATTGGCCTTCGCAGTCTCGTCGTGGCCATGTTGATACTGGCGTTGGCCGAAGTGCGATTGAAACGCCCGGGCGAGAATACGACGGTGCTGTTCCTCGTGGACCGTTCACTGAGCATCCCATCGGACTTGGATACATCGCTGCCCGACTCAGAGCCTCTCAACAAGCGCGACAAGCGCTGGCGACGGATCAAGCAATTTGTCAATGATTCAGTGGCTCTTCGTGGTCCCGGCCACGAGCGCGATCAAGCCGGCGTCATTGTGTTTGGTCGGCGACCGCGCTTAATCTTGCCGCCGGCCGAGGTGCCGCGATTGAACTTCTCCGAGGAAGTGCTGGCACCGGTGGACGAGAACTACACCGACATTGCGGCCGCCCTGAAGCTGGCAATTGCGTCATTCCCCGAGGGCAGCGGCCGACGGATCGTGTTGCTTTCCGATGGCAACGAGAACTTAGGCTTGGCTGAAGAGCAAGCCCGCGTGGCGGCGGCGAACGGCGTGCAGATTGATGTGGTGCCGTTGGCGGCCGGATATCGCAATGAAAATGAAGTGCTGGTCCAGCGTGTTGAAGCCCCGGCGATTACGGAACAGGGTGGCCGGCTACCGATCCGCGTGCTGGTCCGCAGTTACAATCCGAACGTCGTCACGGGCGAGTTGGCCCTGCGGCAATCCAGTGAAGGCGAAACCGTGCCGGTAACGGTCGAGCCGGGACAAGGCGTGGTCGAGCGCGGGCCGCCCGCCATTGTGCAATTGCGCCAGGGTTTGAACAGTTTTTCGTTTCGGCAGAACCTAGCCGGCGTGCAGCGTTCTTACACATATCAGGCCGTGTTCACGCCGAAGTCGGTCATTGCCAATGCGGAAGCGGTTGTCGGCTTGCCCGGCGACCGGGTGCAGAACAACGCCGCGACTACACACGTGTTGGCGCTTGGTCGACGCCGCGTGCTATTCGTTGAATCGCGGGCCAATGCCGGTAAGAGCGAGATGGATCACAACTTCTTGATCGCTCAATTGCAAGGCGATGGCGAGTCGAAGTTTCAGGTCGCCACGATTCATGCCGGTGAGTTGCCCGCCAACAAGTCGGACCTCGGCGTGTTCTTGAGCAATTACGATTGCGTGGTGCTTGCCAACGTGCCGGCCGAGGATTTGTCCACCGATCAAATGGAGATGGTGCGCAGCAATACTTACGACCAGGGCTGCGGTCTCGTGATGATCGGGGGGCCGGATTCTTACGGCGCGGGCGGCTATCAAGGCACGCCGGTCGAGAAAGCCCTGCCCGTGGATTGCGATATTCAGGCCGTGAAGATCGCAGGCAAAGGCGGCTTGGTACTTATCATGCACGCCTGTGAAGTCGCGGATGGCAACGCGCTGCAGAAGCAACTGGCCAAGCTGGCCATTCAGAAGTTGTCGCCGGTGGATATGGTTGGGTTGATCTATTACGACGGGCAACACCGCTGGCACATCCCATTCAAGGAGATCGGTGGCCGACGCAACGTGCTATATGGATTGGTTGATCGGCAAACGCCGGGCGACATGCCAGACTTCGATCCGCCGTTGCAGATGGCTTACAACGAATTGAGTAATCCGGCCTATAAGCTCGCCACCAAACACATCATCCTGATTTCCGACGGCGACCCGAGCCAGAGCAACGCCCAACTGCTGCGCGACATGCGCAAAGCCGGCGTGACGTGTACGACGGTCGGCGTCGCCACCCATGGCGCGCCGGAGAATCAAAAAATGACGGCGATAGCGGCGGCCACCGGTGGGCGTTTCTATGGCAACCCATCGCCCAAGTCGATCCCGGCGATTTACATTCAGGAGACGCGCACCGTCAGCCAATCGTTCATCGTCGAAAGCCGATTCACGCCGAAGTTGTTGTCGTCGAGCGGTCCGACGGATCGCATTCAAGCGCCGCTGCCACCGTTGTTCGGTTTCGTGCGCACCTCAATGAAGCAATCGCCGCTTGTCAATATGGACATTGAAGGACCAAGCACGTTTGAACAGAAATATCCGATTCTAGCCACGTGGCAATACGGGCTGGGTAAGGCCGTGGCGTTCACATCCGATGCCCGGTCCCGCCCACAACGCTCCACCTGGGATCAGGAGTGGGCCGGCTCGGAAATGTACAAAAAGTTCTGGGAGCAGACCGTGGGCTGGTCTTTGCGTGGTGTTGAGACGGGCAAGTTGACAGTGGCAACTGAATATCGCGATGGCATGGTGCGTGTCACCGTGGATGCCCGTGATGACCGCAATCGGCCGCTGACGGACTTGCGGATAAAAGGTGCTGTGACAACACCGAACGGAACCAACGACGCCAAGTCGCCCGACTTAAAGTTCGAGCAAAAAGCCGGCGGCAGTTACGAAGCGGAGTTCAAAGCCGAAGAAGCCGGCTCGTACTTCATCAACGCCCAAGCCATCCGGTCCAGCGAAGTCGTAAAAGACGGCGTGAAGCGTGTGGTCGAAGAATCGGACTCGGTGCGGACGGGTGTGACCGTGCCATATTCGCCGGAGTTCACCGATCTCGAAAGTAATGCCGCCTTGCTCAAGAAACTTGCCGAAGCCACCGGCGGTAATTTGTATGACGAAGACGACAAAACGCTCGGCATTGTTGCCCGATCCGGCGAAGTGTTTCGCACCGCCAAGTCGACGCGGGCGCATCAGCCGGTATGGTTCTGGCTGGTCCTAGCCGCCGGCTGCTTGTTTTTATGTGATGTGGCTGTCCGTCGGATTGCCCTGGAGCCTGCCGAGATTGCCGAGTGGAGCCAGCGGCGCTGGGACCGGCTGCGTGGCCGCGTTGTCGAAAAATCCGGCGAGCAGTTTCTGGAACGATTACAAAGTAAGAAGGTGGAAGTCGCCACCATCATCGAAAAGTCCAAAGCGACCCGCCGTTTTGAAGCGGGCGCGGAGACATTCACGCCGCCGCCCGCTGTTGATTTCGTGCCGCCGGTGAAGAAGCCTGTAGCACCGAAGCCTGATGCCCCGGCCAGTGCCGACGATGCCTTTGCCCGACTGATGCAAGCCAAGAAGAAAGCGCTTGAAGACCGCGAGCGCGGCGACGAAACCGATCCCAATAATTAGGAACCTTGCATGTCCGACACCGCCTCCATGCCCGAACGGGCCGAACAGTTTCGCCAGGCGTTCACCCGCGTCAGCGAGGAGATCGGCAAGGTGATGGTCGGGCACACCGACATCGTCCGCGGCGTGCTCACGTGCATGTTTGTCGGCGGTCACTGCCTGCTGGAAGGCGTGCCCGGCCTCGGCAAGACACTGCTGGTGCGCACGCTAGGCCAGGCGATGGACCTGAAGTTCAGCCGCATCCAGTTTACGCCGGACCTGATGCCGGCCGACGTGATCGGCACCAACATCATCGCCGAGGCACCGGATGGCAAGCGCGTGTTTACGTTCCAGTCCGGACCCATCTTCTCGCAGATCGTGCTGGCTGACGAAATCAACCGTGCGACGCCGAAGACACAATCGGCCATGCTCGAGGCGATGCAGGAACATTCCGTCACTGTTGGCGGCACGCGGCATCGCCTCGAAGAGCCGTTCTTCGTGCTGGCGACGCAAAACCCCATCGAGCAGGAAGGCACGTATCCGTTGCCGGAAGCGCAACTCGACCGTTTCTTCTTCAAATTGATCGTGAACTATTCCGGCCGCGAAGAAATGGCGACGATTCTCGATCGCACGACGAAGAACGTCTGGCCGCAAGCATCGAAGGTGATGGACGCAGCCGAGGTGCAGAAATGGCAAGCGCTTGTGCGAGAAGTCCTGGTCGCCGCTCCGGTCCAGGATTATGCCATCCGCCTGATCCTAGCGACTCATCCGGCCGGCGAATTTGCCGCCGAGGCCACCAATAAGTACATCCGCTGCGGTGCCAGCCCGCGCGGTGCGCAGTCGATTGTTTTGGCCGCCAAAGTGCGAGCGCTGTTG
This sequence comes from Gemmataceae bacterium, assembly GCA_031362705.1. Taxonomy (GTDB): domain Bacteria; phylum Planctomycetota; class Planctomycetia; order Gemmatales; family Gemmataceae; genus JAIBBI01. The sequence continues at coordinate 5,720 of JANLTA010000599.1, forward strand.
GAAGGACGGTACAACGTGAGCTTCGAGGATGTGAAAGCGGTGTACCTGCCGTCGCTGCGCCACCGCATCCTGTTGAACTTCGAAGCGCAGGCGGAGAACATCGCTTCAGACGTAATTCTGATGCAGATCATGGAAAGTGTGAAGGAGAAGGGCTAGTCGGCGCGAAACGTAAACAAGAATACAATCAATGACCACCGAAGCCAAATCACCCCTGCTCACCCCTGACTTTCTCCATCGCCTGGAGCAGCTGGAACTCGTATCGCGCAAGATCTTCAGCGGGCGGATGAAAGGCGAGCGGCTCAGCAAACGCAAGGGCCAATCGGTCGAGTTCGCCGACTATCGGCCATACACCGTCGGCGATGACCTGCGCTTTCTCGATTGGAATTTGCTGGCACGGCTGGACAAGTTGTTTTTGCGCATCTTTCACGAAGAGGAAGACCTGCACGTTTATCTGCTCATCGACAATTCGCTGTCGATGGACTTTGGCACGCCATCGAAGCTGCACTTTGCCAAGCAGGTGGCGGCGGCCTTGGGTTTCGTGGGCTTGAACAATCTCGACCGCGTGGTCGTCGAAGCGTTCAACGACAAACTGAGCCAGAACATGCCGGCGATACGTGGCCGCCGCAGCCTTTGGCGATTGCTCGGTTTTCTCGATCAACTCGGCCCGGCTGGACCGAGCGACTTAAGCAAGGCCATGCGCTCGTTCAGTATGCGTTGCTCAGGCAAGGGAGTCGCGATCTTGCTCAGCGATTTCCTGGACAAGAATGGCTTTGAAGAGGCATTGCGATATCTCGTCGCCCGGCAACTCGACATCTACGTGATCCACGTACTCGCACCGGAGGAGATCAATCCTGAAGTTGCCGGCGACGTCAAGCTCGTCGATATCGAAGATTCCGACGAAGCTGAAATCACAGTGAGCCGGCCGCTGTTGGATCGGTACAAGAAGAATCTCGATGCCTTTCGCGGTGGGCTGTACGACTATTGCACCCGCCGGGGCATTACTTGCATATTCGCGCCCAGCGACACGCCGTTTGAAGGTCTGGTTCTCAACTATCTGCGCCGCAAAGGACTCGTGCAATGAAGTGGCTGGCGCGAGGTTGGTTTTCGGTTGCGGTGTTCGCCCTGTTGCTGCTCGCACTGCCGGGGTTGTACTTGTTTGGCTTGCATGTTGCGGGAATGGAAACGCAAGCCAACGAATGGCTGGAAGCCAACCTGCGCATGAGCTTTCACATGGCATTGCCGCTGGCGGCGGCCGGTGTGTTGCTGTCGTTGCCGTTTCTCTTGGTGCTGCTGTACTTTCTCAAGCTCAAGCGCAAGGCGCTGCAAGTTTCAAGCACGTTTCTTTGGAAGAAGAGTATTGAAGATCTGCATGTCAACAGCCTGTTTCAATGGCTGCGGAAGAATGTGCTGCTGCTCCTGCAACTACTTGCGGTATTGGGATTGATCTATTCGATTCTCGCCCCGAAGTTTTTCGCGCGCGGCGGGCAGGGTCGGCGTTACGTCATTCTCGTGGACAACTCCGCCAGCATGGGCGCGACGGATGTCGCGCCCAATCGGCTGGAGCAAGCCAAGGATGCGGCCGTTGCGGAAATCGACGCCGCTGGCGACGCGGATGCCGGCATGGTGATCGCCTTCAACTCGGCGGCGGAGATTCGCCAATCGTTCACATCCAACAAGCAAGTGTTGAAGCAAGCGGTGCGGGATATTCAGGCGACGTTTCGACCAACGCGGATTGAAGAGGCGTTGTCGCTGGCCGACAGCCTCGCCAACCCCACGCGCTCGACGGAGGACGTCGCGGTGAGGCCCGATGCGTCGCCGCGTGCCTACGTGCAACCGGAGACGCCGGATATCACGCCAGTGCATCTGTTTTCTGACGGCCGCTTCCCGGATGCGCCGGACTTTGCCACGGGCAACTTGCGCGTGCAGTTTCATGCCATTGGTCAGCCGGGGCCGGAGGTGGACAACGTTGGCATCGTCGGCTTCTCGGCGACACGCGATGATTTCGACCCGTCGCGTATGTTCGTGAATGTGCGGGTGCAGAATTATCGGCCGAAGGCGTCGGCGGTTAAGGTGGGTCTCACGGTGTATGTGGAAAACAAGTTGCACAAGGAGTATGAGAAAGCAGCGAGTATTGAGGGGCGGGTTTTTGAAGCGGCTAAGCCGCAAGCGGCAAAGGACGGAGACGAGAAACCCGTTGCTGGACGTGACTTGCCGGGGGAAATCAACTTGTCGTTTGAAGTTCCTGAAGTGGATGATCGGTTGGAGATTGTGTTGCGGGCGCGGTTGGAAGGGAATAAAGATGTGTTCCCGGCGGATGATGGGGCGTTTCTAGTCGTTGGTGTGGTGCGCAAGGCGAGCGTGCTGGTGGTGGGTCCACCGAATCCGGTTTTGAATGCGTTTTTTGATGACCCGGCCACGCGCGTGGTCTGCGAGGTTGCCAAGTTGACCAAGGATGAACTGACCGACAAGGCGAAGTATCTGGAGCCGGCGCAGCAAGGCAAGTTCGACTTGGTGATTTTTGATCGATGTGCGCCGGAACGTGAAGATCAGTTGCCGCAGGCCAACACGGTGTTTGTCGGTCGGCCGCCACCACCGTGGCAGGCGGTTGGCCAAAAGCAACCCGAAGGCAAAACCGTCGAGCGAGTCGATCAACCGGCAATCAAAGGTTGGACCAATCAACACGGACTGTTGCGCTATCTCACAGGGTTGCATGAGGTCGGGCTGTACGAGGCTTATCGCATTGGCGGCTTGCCGCCGCGCACGCCGAAACTGATGGAAGGCGACCGCGACTTGTTGCTGATGTTCACGCTAAGTCGCGGGCCATACACGGATGCCGTGCTGGCGTTTCCGATCATCAACGACATCGGAGAGTGGAATACGAATTGGCCGCTGTTGCCGAGCTTTCCGCTATTCTGGCGAAACGTGCTCTATACGCTGGGCAACATCCGCGACGCCTCAGCCGAGGAGAACGTACAGCCCGGACAGGTGAAAACCCTGAAGCCCGGGCCGGGTATTAACAAGTTACAGGTGACGCCGCCCAACAACGCGCCGGCCACGCAGCTGGATCGCGGTACTCGCGCCGACTTCGCCTTCGGTGGCACCGACCAAATGGGCGTATATTCGGCAAGTTGGGACAGCGGTTCGCGGCGGTTTGCGGTGAATCTGCTCGACTCCGACGAAGGCAACTTGCAACCGCGGCCCGGAATTCGCATCGGTGCCGAGACAGTAATTGCCGGCACGCCGGACAAGCGGCCGCGTGAATTGTGGAAGTGGCTGATCCTCGCCGCACTCGTCGTCGTGCTGGTGGAATGGTACGTTTATAACCAACGTGTCTTTGTGTAGAGATCGATGGAGCAAACGAAAAACCACCAGTCGCTGCGCCAGTCGATTGAGAGTCGGCAAATGGAGCGGCACGATCACGCTTCGTACCGCGCCATGGTGCGCGGGCAGTACGACGGCGTGGCCGGGGCGTTCACGGCGGTCACTGGTCTGCTGACCGGTCACGATGTTTTGGCTGGTAAGTTGATTCGCCGCGGCGCTTTCGATGTATCAGTATGCCAGCATCTGTTGGACGCCGGTTGCGGCAACGGTCGTTACTCCATTCATCTGATGCGCACGGCACCACCGGAAGCACAACTCGCGGCATTCGACTTGTCCGTCAACATGTTGGCTCGGGCCAGGAAGCGCCTGGATTCGGATCGGGCGAACTTTGTTTCCGCCGACGTGACAGGGTTGCCGTTCCCGACGAATAAGTTTGACGCCGCCGTGTGCGGGTGGGTGTTGGAGCATTTACCCGATCCGAGACCGGCGCTGCGCGAGTTTCGCCGTGTCGTGCGGCCGGGCGGCAAGTTTCTGCTCATGTGTACGGAAGATACGTGGACCGGCGCGGTGTGCAGCCGACTGTGGCATTGCCGCACGTACAACCGCAAAGAGCTGCGGAAGGCGGCCGAGGAGTGCGGTTTCGAGTGGTGCCGTGAACACTGGTTTTCGCGGATGCACCGGCACTTCAATTTGGGCGGGATCATCGTGGAGTTGGTCAAAAATGGCGTTGATTCATAGGATAATTGCGACAACTGAATTGATGGGAACCTCCGAACATGTCCATTGATAAAAGCCTGCGGCGCAAGAGCGGCATCTCCCGCAACCGCAGCGTGCTGAAGCGCGACGAGCGGATCAAGACGCTCAAGGAAACCGATCGCTGGGCCGATGGCCGCAGCCCGTATGGGTTGCCCAAGGTCCGCGTGATCAAGATATCCACGAAGAAGGTTAAGAAGGAAAAGACTGCTGACGAGGCCGCTCCGGGTGCAGCCCCCGCCGCCGATGCGAAGGCCGCCGCCGGAGGCAAGGCCGGAGCGAAGCCA
>JANLTA010000241.1:0-9933 GCA_031362705.1 Gemmataceae bacterium
TTCGGGTTTGGTGCCCACCCACAGGTGCAGGTGGTCCTTGTCGATGTACACGACTTGGATGCGGTCCTTCTTGATCTTGCATGGGAACGGATAGCTCGACATCACCGTTTCCTTGTAATAGATCGTGCATTTCCAGTGGCAATGATGCAACTGGGCCGGCCCGACCAGCGGGAAGAATCGCGGCGGATCGATCTTATCCACGAGCTTCTCGGGAATGATCTCGATTTCATCGCGGAACTCTTCGTACACGAACGGCACGCCTCGGGTCATGCGCGGCATGGTTCGCAGCACTTCCAGCTCCGTCGGCGGATCCTCGCAGATCGGTGCCGGGAAGCCATCGCGCACCGGCGGCATGATCGGCGTGCGGAAGTCGTTCGGATTCTGGTACTTCTCTTCCATGCGTTCCGCGACCCACGGCTGGATCGGAACAAAGAGCGGGAACGGCGGATTGGTCATGCAACCGGCCGTTCCAAGCGTGAGGGCTGCCGCACACGCCGCGGATCGCAGCCATTTTCGCCAGATCGCCATTCGCCGATCCCCCGTACGCGAAGCGGCCGCCAAGGGCACGACCGCAGTGTATTCTGGTTCCACGGGTTTTTATCGGCGTGCCGGTTAGGCCGGCTTGAGCGAAGTTAGGGGATTTCAGGTTTCCACCCTCCGCACCTACCGGTGCTCAACGCTTCGGAAAAGTGCCTGCGACACAGCGAAACATAGCGATTATTGCCGCCGACTTCGACTTGTTGGCCGGCTTGTTCCACGGCACCCGAAGCGGCGACGCGCACAACCATCGTGGCTTTTTTGCCGCAGTAACAAATGGTTTTTAACTCGGCCAGCGTGTCAGCCCATGCGAGCAATGCGGCACTGCCGGGAAACAGTTCGCCGAGAAAGTCCGTGCGCAGGCCGTAGCACATCACCGGAATGTTGGCTTGATCCACAATCCGGGCCAGTTGGCGGACTTGCGCTTTGGTCAGGAACTGCGCCTCGTCAATGAGTACGCAATGTGGTTGTTCCGGCGGACACAGTTCCCAGAAATCAGTATCCGATGTGAATTTCTGGGCATCTTTATCGATGCCGATGCGCGAAGCGATGCGGCCGCCGGCTCGGTCGTCAAGTTTAGCGGTGAAAAGCATCGTCTTCATGCCGCGCTCGTCGTAGTTGTGCGCTGCTTGCAGCAGCGACGTCGATTTGCCGGCGTTCATCGTCGAATAGTAAAAGAACAACTTCGCCATGCCTGTTAGAACTCCGCATTGCCTGGTGTGCGCGGGAAGGGAATTACGTCGCGGATGTTCGCCATGCCGCTGAGGAACAGAATCGTGCGTTCGAGACCCAGGCCGAAGCCGGAGTGCGGCACGGTGCCGTATCGCCGCAGGTCGCAGTACCACGAATAATGTTCGGGGTCCAAGCCCTGTTCCTTCATCCGCGATTCGAGTACATCGAGCCGTTCTTCGCGTTGGCTGCCGCCGATGATCTCGCCGACGCCAGGCACAAGCACGTCCATCGCGCGGACAGTTTTGCCGTCGTCGTTGACCTTCATGTAGAACGGCTTCAACGTGCGCGGATAGTCGTACAGGATCACGGGACACTTGAAGTGCTTCTCGGTGAGATAGCGTTCGTGTTCGGATTGCAGATCATTGCCCCAGCCGACGGGGTACTCCCAGGTCTGACCAGATTTCATTAACACGTCCACGGCTTCGGTGTACGACACACGCAGGAACGGCTTGGTCAACACATCATTAAGCCGCGGCATCAGTTCCTTATCAATGCGCTCGGCGAAGAACTTCATATCTTCGCCGCAGCGTTCGAGAGCATCCTTGACGATGCGTTTGAGAAACGCCTCGGCCAGGGCCATATTGTCGTTAAGATCGTAGAAGGCCATTTCGGGTTCGATCATCCAAAACTCGGCAAGGTGCCGCGGCGTGTTGGAGTTCTCAGCGCGGAAGGTTGGGCCGAAGGTGTAGATCTTGCCCAAGGCAGTGGCAAACGCTTCGCCTTGAAGCTGACCGCTGACCGTAAGGTATGCCGGTTTGCCGAAGAAGTCCTGCGTGTAATCAACCGATCTGCTCCCCTCGCCCCCTGGGGGAGAGGGGTTGGGGGTGAGGGGTGGCTTCTCCGGATCAATCGTTGAAACACGAAATAGTGCGCCGGCACCTTCACAGTCGCTGGCCGTAATGATCGGCGTGTGAACGTAGAGGAAGCCCTGCTCGTAAAAGAAGTCGTGGATCGATTTGCAGACTTGATTGCGAACACGTGCAATAGCGCCGAACGTGTTGGTCCGTGGTCGTAGATGTGCAATGGTGCGCAGGAACTCGAATGTGTGGCCCTTCTTCTGCAGTGGGAATGTCTCCGGATCGGCTGAGCCGATCACGGTCACCTTCGCTGCGTGAACTTCGGTTGGCTGCCCTTTGGCTGGCGATGCTTTCACTTCGCCTTCGATGGCAACGCTGGCCCCCGTCGGCAGCTTTTTGATTTCGCTTTCGTAGTTAGCCAGCTCAGCCGGCGCGACGATTTGCACGTTGCCCTGGCACGAGCCATCGTTCAACTCGATGAAGCTGAAACCGCCCTTTGAATCGCGGCGGGTGCGCACCCAGCCGCGTAGCAGCACCTGCTTGCCAATCGCCTCGACGCATCGGGCGTCGGCCACGCTGATCGTTTCCATCACTCACTCCACGGGCAAAAGAATCTTGAACTCCGGTGCGCCAGCCGACCATTCAGGCATGGTCTTGAGAAACGCCTGCGTGTACGGCTGCTTGATGTGCGACTCGAGTGCCGCTATCGATTTCCAGCGCTCGATCAGCACGATGGTGCCGGGTTTTTCCGGATCGGTATGCAAGTCGTAGCTCATGCAGCCAGGCTCCTTGCGTGTGATCTTCGCACATGGCGCGAAGGCCGCTTCGAGCTTCGGCATGTCTTTCACTTTGGAAGTGATCACCAACGTGAAGGGCTTGGCTTGATCCTTGACTTTCGATTTGATGAGCGTGATCAACTGCTCATCGTCCGCCGACGTCGTCGCTGCAACGATCATGAGGAAGAGGACACTCACCCAGCGCATAGTTTCACTCCTGATACGAGAGAGGCGTCCGACGGCCCTGCCGGTTCGGACGCCATGTTTTGGCTAAGGTATTGAATCGTCGCCACAGTTGCCGCCAGCGACTTCATCCAGTTCCGCCTGCGGTCGGCGGGTCGATCTAAGTTGTGGTGACTTGTCAGTGGCCAATGGGCAGTCATCGCTCGCTCCGCCTTTCGCCTGGGTAAGATCCACTGTTCCGTAGCGTCGGCCGCAAGCCGCTGCTACATCATTCCCTGATTGCCGATCCGGGCGGCTACGCAGCCGCGGCAATCACTGTCGCATTCAACCAGCCGATATACGACTCTCGCGATGATCCATGCTGGCGATGCCGGCTATTTGCGCGCAGGCGCACACAGGAAAGGCAATGCGGACGGGAACTACACAAGTTGATGTGATCAACTCGCGGCCATCCCCCCGGGCGGGATGACGAGCACAATCCTTCCTTTGCGGGGATCGTGAGGATACTGCCCCGAGGGCAGGCCTAGGCATCAGGTTGTGTTGTCATTCAGTCGCGTCCCAATATTGGGAGGCTGGGGAGGTCGTTCTAAATCCCTCCCGTACCCCTTCCTTTGAGGAAGGGGAACTCAATTGCACATCCCGATGAGAACTCAGCACCACCAGCCCGGTTCGCGAGCAAGTGGCGATAACATCGAGCCAACGTCAGAATGTTGGCCCGACTACACCGGGCTAGTGCCGAAGCACCGGCCCGATTTGTCGCGTGGCGAGAGAAGTACGTCGTGAGTTCATATCGTTCCGCGACATTATCGCCGGATCGACATATCCCGTCGCATCGCCTTTCAGCCCGTTCTAGCCGTTACTCGACATCAGCGCGAATGCGTCATACACTCGTTGTTGATCGTTCACGATTCGCATGGCCGGAACCGATGCCGCACAAGCCATGAACATCAACAGCCGCTGTCGAATCAACCATCGCGCGGACAGACGGCAAGCCATCCGCGCGATCGATGTGCCGGCCAAACTGGTTCCGAGCCTGGCAAGAACATCGCAGTGCATCGGCGTGTCGCGCCGATTTAATACAAGTGTACACTAAATTGATGACTTGGTCAAGTGTCCGTAGCGGAATGGGTGTCCCTCTAGATTTTGGCAGTTGTTGGGGTTAAGTTATTGAGGCCCAGACGGGAGGCAGGGATGCCGACAATAACTTTTGAGTACGAAACGGATGGAGAGCGGTTGATTCTGGAACAAGCGGTGGCGTATGTGGCCGAGATTCGCCGGGTCGGAGCCACGGCGGCGTCGGGCACGGTGTTAGCGGCTTGTGAGGAAGTGGCGTTGGTCTCCGGTCGCCAATTGGTGCGAGACAGCTTGGCGTCCGCCGTGCAGGCCCGGGTGAACGCCCAAAAAAAGCGTCCGGCGTGCGGAACAAAGGAAACCGGCGACGCGACGTGATGACGGCGGTTGGCCGCATCCGTCTGACGCGGTTGTATGTGACCGATGGAGTCGATGGCCGCTTCCCGGCCGACAAGATGTTGGGCGTCGCGGGCTACCTCAGCGTGGGCGCGTGTCGAATGGCGAGCTTGGCGGGATTGCAACAGTCGTTCGCCAAAGCGGAGCAGCTGTTGACGGAGTTGAGTGGTTGGGAATTGGACGACGAGACGATTCGTCGGCTGACGCATGCTTCGGCCAAGGCGGCGGCCAGGCAACGAGCCGAACGGAAGGATGGCGCACGGTTTGCCACGGCGGCTGGGGCGATTGAGGTGCCCATCGACGCGGGCAAAGTCAATACCACCGACGGCTGGCGGGATGTGAAACTGGCCGTGTTTTCCAAGCGGGAAGCGGGTCCGGCGGCCACCCCCGCGGACTATGCGGAGCGGGAATTGCTGGCGGCGACGATCCGTACCGTGATTGCGGCGATTGCCCCGGTCGAGCAGTTTTCCGAGCGCGTGACGCAAGAAGCGGAGCGCTTGCAGGTCATCACCCATCCGGACATCACCGTGTTGGCCGACGGCGCGGAGTGGATTTGGAATCTGGCGGAGGAGGTGTTTCCGCAAGCGGGTGGAGTACTCGACTTCTATCACGCCGTCGAACACATCGCGACGGCAACGAAGACGGTCTGGGGGGAAGGAACGCCGGAAGCGATGACGCAGTTGGATGCGGGTCGAACCGCCTTAGTGTCGGAAGGCAAAGCCGGTTGGGAACGTTGGTTAGCGGCGGCGTTTGACCAAGTCCCTTCGGACGTGTCGACCGACCCGTTGTTGCAACTGGCGGCATATTTGGCCAAACATCCGACGCGGTTAAATTATGCGTCCCGCCTGGCGGCCGGCCGGACCATCGGCAGCGGCCAAGTCGAAGGAGCGATCAAGCAATTGCTCAACCTGCGTTTGAAACGAACCGGAGCCCGCTGGCGCGCCGAGCATGTCGGACCGCTCGTCGAACTCATCGCCCTGAGCAGTACGCCGGATTGGCACCGCCACTGGACCGCCGCCTAATATCACTGCCAAAATCTAAAGGGACACCCGGCGTCGCCTGGTCGTTTCCCGCTGATTGTGATATTCTGATGAACGTCATTTCTTTTCCTTCACGGAGATCGTGTCATGGGCATCCGTACTCATGCTCTGCTTGACGTCGTCTTCGCCGCGCTGCCGGCGAGGGCTGACATCGTACTGTCGTATCACCTCAGCTCGTTCAACGGGCCGGCGACTGCGGTGATTCCGAATAACTTGCCGCTTGGCCCGCAAATCACCGACCTTTCGATGGCGATCGGTGAAGTGCGTTACCTTCAGATTGCCATTACGGCGAACGCCAACGCGCCACAAATCGTTTCAGGGCAGCACCAGGCTAACTGGACTGGCACTACCGGCATGATCGCTTTTGGCTTTCAATTCAATTACCCGGTAGGATTGATCAACCAGCCTTACATTCCTATCCAGATTCCGACTCTGAACCAAAACCTGAAAAACGCTAACGCGCAAATTCCATTTGCGGTTGGCCACCCGAATACGTTTACCGGATACAACTTGGGTGCTACGGCCATCACGGGTACAGACATGGGCGATGGTCTGCAAGCCAACGCAGGAATCTTACCGACTACTGTGATCGCGACTTTCAGATTGGTAGCGACCGCAATAGGGGTGAGTTCGTTTACAATTACTGATCTCAACTCGTTACCAAGCGCTGGGGGCAACGGACTCCTTGATGGCACGAGTTTCGATCCGTTCATCTTCGCGCCAGCGCATGGCAACTATGCCTTATCGCTTCATGTCAACGCCGTCCCCGAGCCATCGTCATTGGCGATGGCCGGTTGCGTGGCAGCTGCAATTGGTTGGCGACGCGTACGGCGCGGCAACGCTGCCGCGAAATGCTGAGATGTATCAACAATTTTGAACGAAGCCCGACGCGCCTTTGCTGGCGCGTCGGGCTTCGTAATGTTACGCTGCGCCGCCGACGTTGACGCCGCCCAGGAAGGTCGGGTCGTAGGCGAAGCGGCGGTCAATCGGGTTGAGAGCCATCGCGTCGCGGCATTCGAGTAGCGGGGCGTCACCGCGGCCGGCTCCAACAAGAATGTCCGCACGGCCATCACCATTGAAGTCCGTGCAACCAACGTTCACGCCGTTAAAGGTCGGCTGCAACTGCGGGCCGAACGCCATGAAGCTGGTTAACAGTTTGCCAGTGCCATTGAAGACTTCCACGTGCGGAGTGCCGCCGGCGCCGGCCCCGGTAATGATGTCGGCTTTGCCGTCCGCATCGCAATCGCCCGCCGAGACGCTGACGCCGCCCCGGAAGTTGGCATCGTAGGCGTAGAAGCTCTTAAGAATGGCTCCGCCGAAGCCGCTGAACACTTCGACGTGCGGTCCGCCGCCGGGGCCAGCACCGGTGACGATGTCGTCAATGCCGTCGCCGTTAACATCACCGGAGGCCACGCGGACACCGCCGACGAAGCCGGCACCGTAAGCGTAGAAGCTGCGGATTTCCGAGCCGTCTTTGCCGCTGAACACTTTAACGTGCGGGCCGCCGCCTGAGTCGGCACCGGTGACGACATCGTCGAAGCCATCGCCGTTGACATCGCCGGAGGCCACGAACATGCCGCCACGGAATGCCGCGTCGTAAGCAAAGAAGTTATGCAACAGGTTGAGGTTGTTGCCGTCGTAGACTTTGATGTGCGGTCCACCACCCGGGCCGGCCGCCGTGATGATGTCCGGCGTGCCGTCGCCGTTGACGTCGCCCATGGCCACGCGAACGCCGCCACGGAAGCTGGCGTCGAAAGCGTTGAAGCTGAACAATTGCTGCCCGTTAGTGGAATCAAGAACCCGGACGTGCGGGCCGCCGCCGGCATCGGCTCCCGTGACAAGTCGTTCCAACTTCGGATTTGTCCGCATGAAGTTCTTGAAGGTATTGTCGGCAATGTCGTTGCCGCAACTGATGCCCTGGACTTTGTCGAAGCTCCAGTGAATGCCGAGGTAGATGCGGCTCTGGCCATTTTCTTCGGCGGCCTGGCTCAAGGTCTCGAAATGGCGACTAACCGCCGGTCGTATTGCGCCACTCTGGTCCCGCGTGATGCCGTTGAGTTCGTCGGAAACGAAGTCGAACGGGATGTGATCAGTGCCGTAAAAATTAGCGATGGACCGGAAGGCTGCCGCACCGAAGGTCGCATGACCGGAGGCATAAGCCGGGAAGGGCGGTGTGAAGTTCGTGTTTCCGGGGTTATTACTGGATGGCGCGCCGAGCGGCATCCAATTGGCATCGCCGACCGTGTCGTTGTTGCCATCGGTGGCTCCACCGCGAATGGCCGTGACCGGCCGCCAGAAGCCGTAGTAGTACTTGCTTTCCCAACATTGAATGCCCGCGTCGGCCATCGCCATGTTGATGAGGGCGAATAACCGGGCGTTTTGTACGTCCGTATTGCCCTTTTGCAGTGCGATCACTTGCGCGATCTGGTTATACAATCGCGGCGGCGTGCCGAGTCCGGGCTGTCCGTCATAACCCCAGTAGATACCAATTTGCGTTTGCTCGGCGGTGCGAATGGTCGGCGTGTTGACGCCGTCGCCACCGTACGCCAGCACTTCGTTGTATGCCGCCGTGTATTCCGCGCTATTCAACGCTGGTGGTGAGGGTGCGCGAAACTGCGAACCGCTTCGCATGGTGAATGGCGTGACGTTGCCCCAACCTGGCGTCAGACCTTGCTGACCGGGGTGCAACGGATCCGACGACCAATAACCGGGCTGACCAACCGGCGTGTACGACATCGGGTCGTTGGAATGGTCATTGGCTCGCGAGGCCAGCATCTGTGCCGCAACGGCGTGACCAACGGCTGCACCGTTTTGTGCGGCCACCGCAGGCAGGGCCGCAAGGTCCGTCGCCAACAAGGCATTAGCCCGAGACGTGAAACTCGGAAACAGTGCGACCAGCGTGTCGTGGGCCGCTGTAGCCGCCGCCGCGTCGATGGATGCACCGGGCTGGGCTGCCACCTTAAACTTGTACGGCTGGTACGAGCCATCGATGGAATTGACGGCATCAAACACTGCGGCCTGAACGATAGCCAACGCATAAGCGCCGCGCGTCGGTCCACCCTGTTCCGGCGTGTGGCCGATGGCCAAGTCGTCGCGGAGTGCGTCGTTGGCGAAGCTGTTCCAACGAATGACCGAGCCGTTGGACGGCACGTCGCGGTTTTCGAGCCGCATCAGGCTCAATCGGGTGTTTCGATGGCGAAGCGAGTTGCGAATCATGGTGGCACCTTGCCGCTGCCGGCAAATGGCGAAGACGCGGGGGATGGTGATATTGTTCCCGATGTACTGAAGAAGGCAAGGACGAAATTACAATTCCGTCGGCGAAGTCCAGAAAAGCTGAAGCAATTATGACGCGCTGAGACCAAGGAAGTCGGTGACGATTGGGTTTGTTAAGATGGTTGTGAACGGAGAATCGAATGTCGCACGTCGAAGCGCTGGAGACTTTTCCCAATCCCAAACCGGGTCGGGACTACGTCATTGAGATCGTCTGCCCGGAGTTCACGAGCCTGTGCCCGAAGACTGGTCAGCCGGACTTCGGCACCATCACCTATCGATACACGCCTGCTGATACTTGTGTGGAATTGAAATCACTGAAGCTCTACCTGCAGCGATTTCGCAATGAAGGCATCTTCTACGAAGCCGTGTGCAATCGCATGTTGGATGACTTCGTCACGGCCGTGAAACCCAAACGGCTGGAGTTAGTCGGCGCTTTCACCGCCCGCGGCGGCATCACGACCACGGTGACAGTGCGGCATCCTGCATAAAGTCAAGATTGTAATCGCACTTGAATTTCGCCCCGACAACTGCGAGCCCAACAATGTCGATTCAGTGGACCAAAAGGCCTCAAAACTGCTGCCGATCGTGTGGGTACTCATGGTATCCACGCGGTAAAAACGTTTCAGCTCAATGTCCGCGTTGTGGCAGTGATCAGGTCGAATTGGCCCTCGAAGGTTGCTTGCGGGCCATTGGATATCTGATTGCTGCCCCCTTTTTTCTGGTTGCATGGATCTTCCAACTCCTTATCCCTCCCATATTGGCAGCAGCGAACTCAATAGGAATCAAGACCGGTCCCGCGCGAAACACCAGTTGGAAGTGGCTTTCAGGACTGGCTGGCGGCTTCTGGTCAGGCATAGCATTCGGCGCAAAATGGATCGCATCGGTCAAGGATGATTTAACTAATGCAAAAGACCACGACGTAAATCCTGTTGCACTGATTGCGAAGTTATGCATTATCGTCGGAGCATCAATCGGTGCCATCATCATGTTAGAGCATTTTGATTTTCTTTCTGGCGCTTTTGGGGCCAATCGGTTATGACAGAGCCTTCCGAACCAGGGAGGCTGGCGATGAAGACGTATCCGGTGGAGTTGCGGGAGCGTGCGGTGGCGATGCGGGAGTCGGGTCTG
>JANLTA010000308.1:0-2427 GCA_031362705.1 Gemmataceae bacterium
CAAATCAGATCCCACAACGCGTCAAGCCGATGCCAGTCGATAGGAATAATCTTCATTTCCCAATGAACTTCTCGGGGCGATTCAACCATAACGAGATGGCCGTCGGAGATCGCCTTTTCCATTGCATTCACGGGATCATCGACGACAATCCCAAGCTCGCGTTGAAGCCAACGGAAGTTGTGCGGGGCCAAGAAACCGATTTGGACAGCAAGGTGCAATACTGCTTCCTCATACGTGACGTCACGAAGTTTCATCCACATTCCAGCGGTCATTCCAAATTTTCTGTAAGCCTTTTCTAAGTCGCCGCCGAGTCGTTGTCGATCACCTTCTGTCAACAAGCGCTCCCACATTCTCTCGGCTGAAGTGATCGGAAATAAACATGCCTGCGCCCGTTGCCAGGCTCTTTCAAAATGTGACCTATTTCGCGCCTCTTGCAATCGTTGACCGGATCTGGCACTCGCTAACATGATTTCGACCGTCCTGTCGTTGGTTATGAAATGGGCGTCGTACTCGCCATGACGAACAACCGTCACTGCCATTTGATTGGCCTTTAATCACTTCTACACCAGAAATGTTCATTCGCAATACCACTTTGGCACATTATTAATGTTTTGCCCGGAAAGGTCCTCATTCTCTTGCAGCGCTTGTCGCGATTCCCATCCTGTACGAGCCGACGAACTGTCGGCGGGAATTCAGTTCACCGATTCGCATTAACTGAGCAAGCATATTTACAATTGTTTCGCGCTTATCGCATCCTGCGAACGTTATGCGAAATCGAGACAGTACAGTCGGGATTACTGGCTGGTGCAGAATCAAGCTAACCGATGCCGATTTTAAACGCCACTACACATTTTTACCTTAAGGCAAGCAGCCAAACGACTGGGATGCTCCGAACAGCTGGTTTACCGGCTCGTCGAGTTGCATCGCCTCGGGCATTATCGGGTCGGTTTGGGCCGGGGCAAAATTACGATTGCTGAATCCGACGTTGCCGCTTACCTGGCGTCGCGGCGAGTGGATGTTGGCTCCGCGTCGGCCGCCGCCCAGATTCGCACCGGTAGCCCGAAGGTCAAACGGACGCTCAAGCACCTTTCTTTGGGCTGACATCCCGAGCGGCCTCTTTCAACATGAACTCATGATTGTCCGCGATGTGGGAATAAACCCGATCGATCATCTTGGTATCTTGATGCCCGGCTAAAGCCGCAACGACGTGTGAATCAACGCCGGCAATGAGCTTCCGCGTGACGAAGCTGTGCCGCAGGGAATAATGAGTGATTCGCCGGCCCATGAGCTGATCGAATTCTTCCAGACGGTTTTTGATGGCGGATGCGGTCCAAGGATTGCCCCGGCGATTGATAAACAATGGCCCTTCAGGTCGTTCTCGAACAAGCCGCTTGATGATCTTCATGCTGCGATCGGTCGGAAAATACACCGCCCGCACTACTCGACCCTTGGCTTCATTAGCCGGTATGACCGCTCGTTGCCTATCAATTTGCAAATGGCGAGCCTCGAGTCGCGTTTTATGTTGCGGCCGTGCCCCAGAATCGTAACTGACGATCAACACCTCGCAGAAGCGCTCGTCATTGCAATTGCTGATCAGCTTTTCAAATTCCGTGGAGCTGATGATGTCGGTTCGTCGCTTTGCTTCCGGCTTCTCCATGCCCCGGATCGGATTGCGGGCCAGACCACGGTTCTTCACGGCCCAATTGAATCCTCGCTGGAGGGACGTTATTGCGTTGCGCTTGGTCGTTGAGTTCCAACTCGGATTGTCGCTGAGCCATTTCGTCACGTGCGAACCGGTCAACTGATTTACTCCAAGACTGCCGCAAGACTTCACAAATCGGTTGCAGAAGTCCTTGTATCGATCCGCCGTTCGCGGCTTGCGGTTCTCGTAGCACCAAGCAATGAAATCGTCGAGTACATTGACAACGGCATCGTTGTCCACTGGCCGCTGATCGCCGCGCATGAGCTTGTGAAAGGCGGCTTCGATCTCTTTCGGTGCGTTCCAATGGCCAGACTTTTGGCTCTTGCGCGGCGTCTGCGCATCGTTCGGATGGGCGCCGAGCAAATGACGCCGGCCTTCATGATTGACAAACCAGCCATTGCGGTCAGCCCAAAACCAAGGCGATGCTCGGCGTGCCATCATTTGTCCCCCGCGCGCTCAAAGATCGGTCCAATTCTATCTCATTTCCGTACCGGATTGAATGTCAGTAGGTTGAAATTGCTGTAACCGTTCACCGACATCCAGAGCGGCATAGATGCAATTTGGGTGTTGGGTTATTCTGCGGACATGTTGGAGCCGGTTTGCCAGGGATGTCGGGAGCGGGATGCACGGATTGCTTATCTGGAGCAAGTCGTGGGGGAGTTGCTGGAACGGGATCGCCGTCGGGAAGCGGAATATCGCGAACTCGAAACCAAGTATCAGGTGCT
>JANLTA010000312.1:0-1965 GCA_031362705.1 Gemmataceae bacterium
GTCGGGTGGCCCGGCCAGCGTGTATGATCCTGGAGCGCCGCACTGCGATCCGAAGTTACTTGAGCTGGGCATTCCGGTGCTGGGTATCTGTTACGGCCTGCAATTGGCGGTTCACTTGCTTGGCGGTGACGTGAAGCCAGCGGGGCATCGCGAGTTTGGCCGAGCTCAATGTCGGTTCGATGACTCCGAAGGTCTGTTCCGGGGTGTCAGCCGCGAATCGACCGTATGGATGAGCCACGGCGATCAGGTGCGCACCGCCACCGGCGATTTCGTCGGCATGGCGGCGACCGACACTTGCCCGATCGCGGCCGTACGACATCGCAGTCGCCCAATCTTTGGCTTGCAATTTCATCCTGAGGTGAGTCACACACCGGAAGGTGGCACGATTCTCCGCAACTTCGTGACCAACATTTGCGGCTGCACGGGTCAGTGGCGCGTTTCCACGATCATCGACAACACGGTCGCCGCGCTGAAAAAACAGATCGGCAAGCATCGAGTCATATGCGGATTATCGGGTGGCGTCGATTCATCGGTGGTGGCCGCGCTGTTGCTCCGAGCCGTCGGCGATCAGGTCGCCTGCATTTTTGTTGACAATGGCTTGCTACGCTCCGGCGAGGCGGACGGAGTTCGCAAGACGTTCCGCGATCACTTTGGCGCGGACCTGCATTGCGCCGACGCTCAGGAGCGATTCCTCGGCGCACTGGCCGGCGTCACCGATCCACAAAAGAAGCGACAGATCATCGGTCATGTCTTCATCGATGTGTTCAAAGACGAGGCCAAACGCATTGATAACGCCAAGTTCCTGGCTCAAGGCACGCTGTACCCCGATGTCATCGAAAGCGGCGGCTCCCCGGATGGCCCGGCGCACACCATCAAGACGCATCACAACGTGGGTGGCTTACCCGCTGAACTTGGCTTCGAGTTGGTCGAACCATTGCGTGACTTGTTCAAGGACGAAGTGCGCAAACTCGGCCTCGAACTCGGCCTACCCGAAGACATGGTTTGGCGACACCCGTTCCCCGGACCCGGGTTGGCCGTCCGCTGTCTCGGCGAAGTATCGCGGCAACGATTGGATGTCCTGCGGCAAGCCGACCGCATTTTCCTGGAAGAACTCAACGCCGCTGGCTGGTATCGCAAGACGGCCCAGGCGTTTGTCGTGTTATTGCCCGTGCAATCGGTCGGAGTAATGGGCGATGGCCGTACTTACGAAAACGTCGTCGCCCTGCGTGCCGTGCAAACCGACGACTACATGACCGCCGACTGGTCGCGCCTGCCAGAGGATCTGCTGGCAACCGTTTCAACAAAGATCATCAACAACGTCCAAGGAGTCAACCGCGTCGTTTACGACATTAGCTCAAAACCGCCGGCGACGATTGAGTGGGAGTAAGCACATGAACTTCACCAAGATGCAGGGCTGTGGCAACGACTATGTCTTTGTAGATTGCTTCGCGCAGCCGCAACCTGCGGATCCATCAGAGTTGGCAAAACGTATCAGTGATCGGCACTTAGGGATTGGCTCGGACGGTCTGATTCTCATCCTGCGGTCGCAGGTCGCCGATGCGCGGATGGTCATGTTCAATGCGGATGGCAGCCAAGGCGCGATGTGCGGCAATGGCGTCCGCTGCATCGCCAAGTACTTGTTTGATCGGCAGATGGTCAAGAGTTCGCCGTTTCAAATTGAAACGGGGCGTGGCGTTCTAACGTTGGAAGTCGATGCCGCCATGGACGGCAAGGCGGACTCAATCCGCGTTGATATGGGTGAACCGATTTTGAATGCTGGCCGTATACCAGCAACCATTGAGTCTAAACAGATCGTCAACTACCCGTTCGCGGACCATGTGGATCGCAATCTCGCGGGGCTTTTTCATGTGGCTGGATTTGATTTGCGCGGCACGTGCGTTTCGATGGGCAACCCGCATCTCGTGTTTTTTGGGCCGACCGTGGATGAGGCGTTCGTGCGGCAAT
>JANLTA010000612.1:0-1948 GCA_031362705.1 Gemmataceae bacterium
CGCAGTGTCTTGTGCGTTGTCGATGTGACAAAGTCCGCATGAGGTACCGGATCCGGATGAAGCTTGACCGCAACTAGACCTGCAATGTGCGCCATGTCCACCATCAATAGTGCGCCAACTTCCTTTGCGATCGCGCCAAACTTGGCAAAGTCGAGAAAGCGCGGGTACGCGCTCGCACCGGCGATGATGAGTTTGGGGTGATGCGTGCGCGCCAACTCGGCCACCTGATCAAAGTCGATCCGTTCTTCCGACTGCGTGACACCGTAATGCACGATCTTGAAATACTTGCCCGAGAAGTTGAGCTTCATTCCATGCGTGAGGTGCCCGCCGTGGGCAAGGTCCATGGAAAGGATCGTGTCCCCCGGAGACAGCGCCGCCAGGAACACCGACATGTTTGCCTGTGCGCCCGAATGCGGCTGCACATTAGCCCGCTCGGCTCCGAATATCTTGAGTACGCGTTCGATGGCGAGCTTTTCGATTTCATCGACGTGTTCGCAGCCACCGTAATATCGTTTGCCGGGGTAGCCCTCGGCGTACTTATTCGTCAGGGGCGACCCCTGGCACGCCATCACCGCCGGACTGGTGTAGTTTTCCGAGGCGATCATCTCCAGCCCGACTTGTTGCCGTCGTCGCTCTCCCTGGATGGCAGCAAATACCGCGGGATCCTGGCGTTCGAGAATTGACATGATCGAGTCCATCAAGCAATGCGGGCAAATGTCTGTACGTCAGTCAACGGAAACGCCGAGTTGTTTCAACTCCGCGGCGAGGTCCATACCCGGTTCGTAGTGGACGCAATGGATGCCGACGGCCGCGGCTCCGTCGATGTTCACTTCGACATCGTCGACAAACACGGCTTCACTTGCTTCGCAACCCGCAAGTCGCAGACAATATTTGAAGAACTCCGCCCGGGGCTTTCGGACGCCCGCTTGCCAGCTCATGCCCAGGGCATGAAAGTGTTTCAGCGTGTCGGCGAAAGTTTGCAGATACTTGGTGGAGTGCAGATCGTTGGTGTTGCTGGCCAACACCAGTCGATAACGCTTCGCCAAGGCCGGGATCAGCGACTGCACCGGTGGGTTGGGCGTGAAGATATCCACGAAGCCGGCGTGCAAATCTTCGATGCTGCCGCGATAATCGATGAGTTCACGGACCTGATTCAGGAACTCCTTGCCGGTGATGTTGCCGGACTCGAAGGCATGTTCGAGTTGGCCATCGTAAATCGCCTCCAACATCTCACCTTCGGACATTGCCGATAGCGGCGCGAACCTTTTCGTGGCCCGACGATGGTCGAAGAAGCCAATGACGTTGCCAAAATCAAACAGGATAGCCCGGATCACGCATCACTCCTAACGCGGTTGGCATGTGCCGCGTTGTTCCTCAAGCGGAAGAACACAACAAAGATCAACATCGAAGCCAACACGCCGACGGCGGGCACGGTCCAGAAGGTTTGCCAATCCATTTCCTTGGCGATGAGGTTCGGATCGTCCGGCTTGAAGTCAGTAAACATCAATTTGAGATAAGATTGCCAACCGGACTCGCCTTTAAGTTCATGGCTGACAGCGAAAGCGAGTTTACCTGAAAGGACATTACCCAGCCACATGCCGAGGCCATACGTGAGGAACGTGAACAGTGCCTGGGCGCTGCCGCGAATTTCGCGCGGGGATTCGTTATCCACATGAATGAAGGCGGCCGCGAAGAAAAAGTCATAACAGACACCGTGGAATGCCAACGTCAGAATGACCGGGTTGATCGGCGTGGTGCCGAAGCCTGTGGCCGCGTCGTACCACGGTGCATTGACTGTGGCCCAATCCGGGCGGGCAATCGCGAAGAGGTAGTAGCGAATGCCCCATGCCGCCATGCCAATGGCTAAGACCCACTTCATGCCGAAGCGATAAAGAAAGAACGGCAAGAACGGCAATAGCAACATTTCCGACCATTGGCCGATAGTCAT